>JAYZVT010000150.1:0-3553 GCA_036155355.1 Pseudomonadota bacterium | reverse complement strand
GCACTTCCGGCCGGTCTACCGGAAATCAGGAGCGTGGTCTTCACGCCGACATTCGTGGTGTTGCATGAGGGACGCGAGATTGGGCGAATTCTCGGATACTCCGGCGAAGATTTTTTCTGGGGCCTGTTGGAGAAGATACTGACCGACACCAATCTCTTGCCCCCACCGCAGGAACATGCCGCGGCCACACCGGCGGCGTTGACAACAGGCAGGTAGAAACATGGCCACCGCCAAGAAGAAAGCCGCCGAATCCGAACGCAAGGATGACATGGCCAGCCACGCGCAGGCTGCGGCCGATCTGCTCAAGGCGCTCGCGCATGAGACCCGGCTGATGATCCTGTGTCTGCTTGTCGATGGTGAGAAATCAGTGGGAGAGCTGGAGGCGCTGACGCAATTGCGCCAGCCAAGCGTATCACAGCAGCTTGCGCGCCTGCGCTTCGATGGACTGGTCACCGCAAAGCGCGATGGCCGGACCATCTATTATTCGCTCGGCAGCGAGGAAGCGCGGCGCGTCGTGACTCTCCTCTACGAACTCTACTGCAAGGAAGACGACTGAGCGGGCCGAGGCAACGCCACTCCCGTCCTATTTCTCCGGCTTGACGAATTTCAGCGTCATGCGATCGCTTTCGCCAATCGCCATATACTTGTCCCGGTCCTTGTCCTTCAGGCGCAACGTTGGCGGCAGTGTCCATACGCCTTCGGGATAATCCTTCGTGTCCTTGGCATTGGCGTTAATCTCGGATCTCGCAGCGAGCCGGAACCCTGCCGCTTCCGCCAATTGAACCACATGCTCTTCGTTGACGTAGCCAGAAAGCGCCTGGGGGTCCTGCCAGACCTCGGGATTGCCGCGATGCTCGACCACTCCAAGTACGCCGCCGGGCTTGAGGGCATCATACATCGCCCGGAAGACAATGCCGTCGAAGCCTGTCTTCATCCAGTTGTGGATGTTGCGGAATGTCAGCACCATGTCGGCCGAGCCGCGGGGCGCGATCTCGGTCTTGTGGCGCGACAGCGCGGTCACGGCAACGCCTGAATAGGCCTCGGGGTTGGCGCGCAGCTTTTCGTGAAAACGGTCGAGGTTCTGGCGGACCCTTTCAGGCTCATTGTCCCTGTCCCAGCTGGCGGCAAAGAGCTTGCCGCGTTCCTTCAGGAAAGGCGCCAGAATCTCGGTATACCAGCCGCTGCCGGGATAGATCTCAACAACAGTCATGTCAGGCTTGATGCCGAAGAACAGCAAGGTCTCAACCGGATGCCGATAGAGATCGCGCTCCCTGTTGGCAGGACTGCGATGGGCGCCTGAGGCGGCAGCGCGCAGTTGCGCCTCGACGTCCCCAGCGGCTATCGCCGACAAGGGACAGGCAAGAAGTCCCGCCACGAGCGCTGCCGCAAGCAGCAAGAGCGCACCCCTCGACTTTCCTGCGCTCAGGACAACTGCAACCAAATCCGGACCTCCCTCGGCATAACTGGCTGGCCATATTAGCCGGTGACGGCGTAGCCCGATACATTCAAGAGTTGTAATATTTGATCGTCGGGCAATGGACGCCCGCAAGACAAGGGCAGCGCGGCAAACGCGCAGCATCAGGGAGGTTTAAATGGGTCAGCTCAATCGCCGCGAGTTCGCGCGGCTGGCCGCCGGAACGGCGCTGGCGGCATCCGCATTCGGATCATTCGCCATCGCACAGGCGGGCAGCAAGGTGGTCATCATTGGCGGCGGCGCAGGCGGCGCGACCGTGGCGCATCACCTGAAGAAAGGTTCGCCCAAGCTCGACGTCACACTTGTAGAGGTGCAACCGCAATATACGACCTGTTTCTTTTCCAATCTCTATCTCGGCGGCTTCCGGACACTCGAATCTCTCGTTCACAGCTATGACGGCCTGAAGAAGCTGGGTGTCAAGGTTGTCCACGACCTCGCCACCGCAGTCGATACGTCGAAGAAGACCGTCACTCTCAAAGGCGGCTCCACTCTCCCCTACGACAGACTGGTCCTGTCGCCGGGCATCGATTTCAAATACGACACCATAGAGGGCTATTCGGAAGCGGCGGCGGAGAAGCTGCCCCATGCATACAAGGCCGGAGCGCAGACCAAACTGCTGAAGTCGCAGTTGGAGGCCATGCCGGATGGCGGCACGGTGGTCATGATCCCACCGCCAGATCCCTTCCGCTGCCCGCCCGGACCCTATGAGCGCGCTTCGATGATCGGGCACTTCCTCAAGACCAAGAAGCCGAAGTCCAAGCTGGTCATCCTCGATCCCAAGGAAAAATTCTCGAAGATGGGGCTGTTCCAGGAAGGCTGGGGTCAGCACTATGCCGGCATCGTGGAATGGGTACCGCCGGGCATGTCGGGTGGCGGCGCGAAGAAGATCGATGCCGCAGCCATGACCGTGCAGACCGGCGACGGCGAAACGATCAAGGCGGCCGTCATCAATGTCATCCCGCCACAGAAGGCAGGGAAGATCGCCGAACTGGCCGGATGCACCAAGGGAGACTGGTGCCCGATCAAGGCGGACTCATTCGCCTCGGGCCAGGTGGCCGACGTCTATGTGCTGGGCGACGCCTCCATCGCCGCGGCCATGCCCAAGTCCGGCTTCTCGGCCAACAGCCAGGCGAAGGTCGTGGCAAATGCCATTCAGGCGGAACTGGATGGAAAGCAGAAATTCCCCGCCCGCTTCCGCAACACCTGCTGGTCGATGATCTCGCCGGACAACAGCGTGAAGATCGGCGCCAACTACACGCCTGCCGACACCAAGCTGGATGCGGTGGACAGTTTTGTGTCGAAAGCGGGAGAGGACGCGAAATTGCGCGCGGAGACCTTCAAGGAATCGCTTGGCTGGTACGAGGGAATAACCGCAGACATGTTCGCCAAGGCGTGATCGACATCCTTCGCAACTAGCGGGGGCGCCGGTTCCGCCGGCGCCCTTTTCTATCGGAGCCGCAGCGAGCCGAAATATGTGGCCAGCGCCTGCATCTGCTGGTCGTCCAGTGAGCGCGCAACCGACACCATCGCCTTGTTCTCCCGTTCACCTGACTTGTAGGACTTGAGGACGGCAATAAAGGAGTCTTCGTGCCAGCCGATGATTGAAGGGATGCCCTTGTCCTTGCCGTCGATACGGTGGCAGCTGGTGCATTCGCCCGCGAGATGCTGGCCATAGGCCAGCATGTCGTTCGCCCGGACCGGTCCGCAGCCCAATGTCAGAAGGAACACGGCGCCAATGGCAGGTGTGATGCGAGCGGCAGTGTCCCTTCCCATCGGACTCCCTACACCCAATTCCTAGACGCCTTCCTTCAGGTACTTACGGAAGTTGGTGCGAGTATAGGCCTCGTCCTTGACGAACTGGAACATCTTGAGGAAGTGGTCGGGCGCGAGATAGCCGGACGCCCTGGCTACCTCCCGGTCCTTGGGCGACTTGCTGCCCAGGCCGTCCGCCTGAAGCGGAAAGAACTGCACAGAGGGTGTGAAGCGGATGCCGTATTTCTGGGCCAGATCCTTCTCCGATGTCTCCGTGCCGTCGAAGTCCTTCACAATGCGCGAACCAATTATGTTGAGCTGGAGGAT
>JAYZVT010000149.1:0-8030 GCA_036155355.1 Pseudomonadota bacterium | reverse complement strand
TATCGCTGCGGCCGAGTTGCGGGTGTCGGCTGCGCGCGAAGCCCTCAAGGGCGTGAAGATAGAGACAGAAGTTGGAGAGCGCGCCTTCTTCGAGATTCTCGACGCCCAGCGGGAGTATGTGAATGCGGAAGTCGAACTCGAGCGCGCGAAGCGGGACATGGTCGTTTCCAGCTATACGCTCATAGCGACTGTCGGCAGGCTTCGCGCGCACCTGCTCGGACTGGTTCCGCAATCGGAAATCGCCACCGATCATCAGGCTGCAATTCAGGCCAAGCCCGTAGCCCTTCGCACCATCCCGGCCGGACCTGTCGCAAGCCCTGCGTTTCCGCCACTCCGCAGGAGCCTGCACGATTGAAAATCTCAGCTCCAAGTCGCAACCCATAGCTTCGGGGCGGTTGTCTTGCCCAACCAGCCTGTCGAGTACGCAATTGACATAAAAATTTGCGTCCGGACTTCGGCATTGGCGGCAATTGGCACGGAGCCGGCATGCGCGACCTTTCCGGCGACGTCTGTAACTCAGGGCTAACCGGAATTCGCAGTGCCAATCGGCCACATGGGATACTGGAGCGAACTGCTCTGCGGCCAGTAATTTTAGACCGCTCATGAAACCTCGCCGGCTTCGACGTGCAGATCTGGCAGATCAGATGTACTGAACCTTGGGCGCTGCGGCCGCAGTCTTCGAAGTCGTTCGTTCGCAGGCCTTCAGGCCAATGGGTGAATCGATGTCTAACCAGGGCATATGCTGCAAAGTGTTCTGGACAAACGACTATTGGGCGTCCTGATTGTGTCGGGAGAGGGCGGCTGCATAACGCCGACGCCATGGACGCGCCAAGACGACTTTGCGGGTCGTGCACCAAACGCTAGCCTGCTTCGCAAGCAACACTGCAAGAGGTGTCATCATGTATCGCCATCTCATCTTACTCTTCGCGACAGCATTGTTCGTCTGGCCCGCTGCGGCGCAGGACCTGATAAAAGGCCGCTGGATCGACCTGACCCACGCCTTCAACGAGTCGTCCGTCTATTGGCCCACGGCCAGGATGTTCACCAAGGAAGAGGTCTTTCACGGCCACACACAGGGTGGATGGTTCTATTCCGCATACAATTTTTCGGCCGCCGAGCATGGTGGTACCCACATGGACTCGCCGATCCACTTTGCCGAGGGCAAGGAGACCACAGACCAAGTGCCGCTCAGCCGCCTGATAGGTCCTGGCTTCGTCATCGATGTGAGGGAGCAGGCGGCCGCAAATGTGGATTATCTGGTAGGTGCGCGCGACATCGCCGCGTTCGAGACCAAACACGGACGCATTCCCGAGGGCGCGATCGTTCTGCTCAACACGGGTCGGGCAGGGCTCTACGGAGACCGCAAGGCCTATATGGGAACGGAGCAGCGTGGAGAGGAAGCGGTGGCGCAGCTACATTTTCCCGGTCTGGGTGCCGACGGAGCGGCGTTGCTTGTGGAGAGGCGCATAGCAGCAGTGGGAATCGACACGCCGTCGATCGACTACGGCCAGTCAAAGGACTTTGTGGCGCATGTCACGCTGATGACCAACAGCATTCCCGCTTTCGAGAATGTAGCCGACATGAGCGCGCTGCCACCGACAGGCAGTATTGTCGTCGCACTGCCCATGAAGATTGAGGGAGGCTCCGGCGGGCCGCTGAGGATCGTGGCGCGCCTGCCGTAGCGCCGGGCGGACATCCGCAACCCGCGTAGACTGCTGTCCACCGACTACTGGCGTCGATCTAGAATTTCCGGCGGCCCTCGTGGATTTGAAGGCAGGGCAGGCTTGGGATCCGGCCTGTCTCGGCGGCAACAAACCACCAGCCGGCCGTGGCCAAATATACGCGTTGCCAGTCAATCCCAATGCATTAGGATTTGTCATGGAACTTCAAGGAGCGGTGCGAGGGAAGAGCCATGAGGTCAGTGCGCGCGTCGCTGCTTGCCATGGCCTTCCTGACGCTTGGCGGCGTTTCTCAGGCTCAGGAGGGAGAGAAACCGCGCCCCAGCGTTGTCGTGAAAACGGCGGTGATGCGAGACGTTGCCCAGGTGCGGCTCTATGTCGGCCGGGTCAATGCGATGGCGACCGTGCGACTGGTCGCGCGGGTCGAAGGGACGCTGGAAAAGCGCTCCTTCACCGAAGGTGGATTCGTCAAGAAGGGCGATCTCCTGTTCCTGATCGAGCAGGCTGCCTACAAGGCCGCCGTGGCGCAGAGCCAGGCCGATGTCGCCGCAATGAATGCCCAGCTCAAGAAAGCTGAAATTGATTACAGTCGCGACAAGGGTCTCGCCGCCACCAAGGACATCGCAGGTACGGAGCTCGATGCAGCGACGGCCTCGCGTGATGTTGCCCAGGCAAATGCGGACAAGTCAAAAGCGGCCTTGTCCACTGCAAATCTCAACTTGAGTTACACCGAAATCCGCTCGCCGATCGACGGCAGGATCAGCGCGGCGAGCGTTGACGTTGGAAACCTGGTGTCACCAAGCAGCGGACCGCTGGCGACAATCGTAAGCATCGACCCGATACGCGTGACTTTCTATGTACCCGAAAAGGACCTGCTCGCCGCGCGCAGGGCGGGACTGGCCCGAGGTTCCGATGCGGGGCTGACGCCGACGCTCCTGCTCTCCGACGGAAGCAAATACGCCGCCGCCGGCAAGCTCGACTACTTGGGAACCGAGATCGGACAGGGAACCGACACGATCGAAGTGCGCGCAACCTTTCCCAATTCGGATCACCTTCTCATTCCCGGTCAATTTGTTCAGGTCAGCCTGCGAACGGATCAGGCCAGGCAGGGGATCGTCGTGCCGCAGGTCGCGCTGCAGCGGGACCAGACGGGATCGTATGTTCTCGTCGCCGGCAAGGACGGCAAGGTGGCCAGGCAGACCGTCAAGCTCGGCGAGCAGATCGGCGGCGAATGGGTGGTCACCGACGGTCTCAAGGGCGGCGAGGACGTCATCGTCCAGGGCATACAAAAGGTATATCCGGGCGTCATGGTGAATGCCGTTCAGGCAAGGGAGTGAACCGTGCTGGCGGAGTTTTTTATCGACCGGCCGAAATTCGCGTTCGTAATTTCGATCGTCATTACGCTGGTCGGCGCCATAGCCATCTATTTCCTGCCAGTCTCCGAATATCCCGAAATCGCGCCACCCCAGGTCGTCGTCAGCGCCCAGTATCCCGGCGCCAATGCGACAGATATTGAAAAGACGGTCGCAATTCCCATCGAGTCCCAGATCAACGGCGTTGACGGCATGATCTACATGTCGTCAACCAGCTCCAACAACGGGACCTACCAGCTTACCGTCACATTTGCTGTCGGAACGGATCCCGATATTGCTGCCGTCAACGTTCAGAACCGGGTGGCATTGGCGACGCCACAACTGCCGCAGGCAGTGACCCAGCAGGGAGTAACGACAAAGAAGCAATCAAGCAGCATGCTTCTGGTCGTCAACCTGATCTCGCCAAACGGAACTCACGACGACATTTTCCTGAGCAACTACGCGTCCATCAACATGCAGGATGCGCTTGCCCGCATACCCGGCGTTGGGAGCGTCTCGCAGTTCGGACCGCTCGACTATTCCATGCGGATATGGATCAACCCCGATAAGCTGACGGCGCTCAACCTCACTCCGGACGATGTATCGACCTCCATTCAGTCGCAAAGCCTCGAGGCTTCGGCTGGCCAGATCGGCGCGCCTCCCTATGATGTACCTTCGCAGTTCCAGTTGACCCTGCAGGCCAAGGGGCGGCTGGAGTCCACACGCGAATTCGAGGATATCGTCATCCGGGCGAATCCCGACGGTTCGATGGTGCGGCTCAAGGATGTGGCGCGCATCGAACTCGGTTCCCAGTCTTATGCCGCCAGTTCGACATTGAATGACAAGCCCGCCGCCTCGATCGCCATATATCAGGCCTCGGGCGCCAACGCGCTGGATGTGGCCGACAAGGTGTATGCGGAGCTGGCCGAGCTGGAAAAGAGCTTCCCGCCCGACGTGCAGTACAAGCTGCTCTATGACATCACGAAAGCCGTGCGCGAGTCCGTCGAGGAGATCATCAAGACCCTGGCGATGACGGGGATACTCGTCGTCGCCGTTACATTCCTCTTTCTGACCAACTGGCGCACCACGCTCATTCCTGCGATCGCGATACCCGTGTCGCTCATCGGCACGGTCGCCGCCCTGTACGCAATCGGCTTTTCAGCCAATCTCATCACGCTGTTCGCCATCATCCTCGCAATAACGCTGGTCGTGGACGATTCGATCGTCATTACGGAGAACGTCGAGCGGATAATGGAGGAGGACAAGCTGGCGCCGCGTGAAGCCACGATCAAGGCGATGAGCCAGGTGACGCGCCCGATCATTGCCACGACATTCGTTCTGCTCGCGGTGTTCGTGCCGGTCTGCTTCTTCCCCGGGATCACCGGCGAGGTTTATCTGCAATTCGCATTGACCATCACCATCGCTTTTACGCTTTCCGCCGTGAATGCCCTGACCCTCGCGCCGGTACTGTGTGTTTCCTTGCTCAAGCGTGCTCCTGGTCCTCCGCGGGGGATTCTCGCGCTCTTTCCCAATTTCATCGAACGCTGCCGCCGCGCCTATGTGTGGGTCGTTGAATGGCTGCTGCGACATCTTGCACTGGCCGGGGTTCTGTTCGTGCTCTTCTTCGCGGCAACCGTCTACATGGTCTGGAAGGTACCCACCGGCTTTGTCCCCCTTGAAGACAAGGGTGTTCTGCTCGTCAACGTGCAGCTTCCCGATGGCGCCTCGCTTGAGCGGACGGACAAGGTCACCGCGCAAATGTCCACACTGATTAGGGAAATGCCTGGGGTGTCCGACGTGATCTCCGTGACCGGTTACAGCATCATCGCCGGAGCCGGCTCGAACTATGCCCTGCTGATACCCGTACTCACGCCCTGGAGCGAGCGGACAAGTTCCGACATGCAATGGTTTCGCATCCTGCAGCGCATGGACGAGAAGCTCGCGACCGCGCCCGACGCGGATGCTTTCGTGTTGCCGCTGCCTCCGATTGACGGACTGGGCCTGAGCGGGGGCATCACGGGACAGGTACAGGACTACCGCGACCGACCCATAGACAGCCTGGCTGCAGCGACGCGGGCCCTCGTTGTGGCGGCCAATGAGAGGCCGGAATTCGTTCGCCTGTTCACAACGCTGTCGGCCGGGGCCCCGCAGTATGTGGTCGAGATCGATCGTGCGAAGGCGGAGTCGCTGGGCGTTCCGGTCAGCGGCATCTTTTCCGCCCTAAAGGCGACTCTGGGCAGCGCCTACGTCAACACGTTCAACCTATACGAGAAGTTGTACTGGGTGATCATCGCGGCCGACGCCCCCTACCGGGACTCGCTGGATGACGTGGCGCGTATACAGGTGCGCAGTAATCAGGGCAGCATGATCCCGCTGGGCGCATTGGTGGAGCTGAAGTCCACCGTCGGGCCGGAGGCCGTCAACCGCTACAATCTCGTACGGACCGCCAACATCCAGGGCATGACCGCGACCGGTTACAGCACCGGCCAGGCGATCGCCGTGGTGGAGGATATCGCCAGACGGGTTCTTCCCGAAGGCTATGGCGTGGAATGGACCGGAATGTCGCTGCAGGAAGTGCAGGCCACGGGTCTGATGGTCTACATCTTTCTGCTGGCGTTTATTTTCGCCTACCTGTTCCTGGTGGCCCAGTATGAGAGCTGGGCGCTCCCCGTGGCGGTTATGCTGTCGGCAGTCTTTGCAGTGTTCGGCGCCATGCTGCCGCTCTGGATCATATCGCTGCTGAACAACAACCTGTATGCGCAGATCGGTATCGTTCTGCTGATTGGCCTGGCCGCGAAGAAGGCCATCATGCTGGTGGAGTTCTCACGCGTGCGGCGGGAGCAAGGCGACTCCATCCTCGAAGCGGCGATGAGTTCGGCCCGCACCCGGTTCAGACCCGTAACGATGACCGGACTTTGCTTCATCATCGGCGTGCTGCCGCTCGTTCTGGCGACGGGGGCCGGAGCTTCGAGTCGCATATCCATAGGTGTGGTGGTTTTTTCCGGCATGCTGTTCGACTCGATCGTCGGACTCTTCTATATCCCGCTGCTCTACTACGTGTTCCAGACAATGCGCGAAAGGACGCGCGCCAAAGAGAGCCCGAGAAAGAGGCCTGTCTTGGCCAAGTAGCATCTATTTCCAGTACCGGTGGCCTGGTCGCGCCAGTTCCCCCGGAAGAGAGATGAGACCGCGATGCCCAAGCCGAAAATGGTATCGAAGCCACCGCTACAGCTCTGGTTCCGGAAGATTGCGCTGTTCGCAACAGCAGTCGTGGCAACCTGTATTTTCGGACAGGTGCGGGCCGAAACGCTCAACGGGGCGCTGGCCGCGGCCTATGCAAACAATCCCAACCTGGAGGCCGCGCGCGCCGGACTGCGCGCTACTGACGAGAGCGTTGCCCAGGCTCGCTCCGCCCGCAGGCCAACCATTATTGGCCAGGGAGCGGCCGGCTACGAGGACCGCGACATCCATGTTAAGGACCCGCTGCCTCGCGATCTGTTCGGCAGGCTGTCGAAAGAGTTCAACCTGGATCAAGGCGAGGATACGAGTGGCTATTCGATCACGCTCAACCAGCCCCTATACAGCGGCTTCCAGACCATCAATACGATCCGGGAAGCCGAAGCCAACGTGCTGGCGACGCGAGAGAGCTTGCGAAATACGGAGCAATCGACGCTATTGAGCGCCGTCACGGCCTATATGGATGTCGTGCAGAACATGGCGACGGTGCGCCTGCGCGAAGGCAACGTGAAGGTGCTCGCCGATGAGCTGGCTTCGAACAAGCGGCGCTTCGAGGCTGACGTCATCACCAGGACCGATATGGCGCAGTCCGAAGCGCAGCATTCAGCGTCCATCGCGGATCTCGACGGTGCGCGGGGGTCGTTGCGATCCAGCCGTGCAAATTACGACGAAGTGATCGGTCATACGCCGCAGGTTCTCGCCACGCCCGAACCGATCGACCGCCTGTTGCCCCGGACGCTTCCCGAGGCGCTGTCCATCGCCCAGGAGGAGCATCCGGCGATCATCTCAGCCATGTTCCAGGAGGAAGCGGCGCGCAACGCCGTACTCGCCGCCAGGGGCAAGAAGAGACCCTCCGTTGATCTGCAGTTGAAATATGAACGTGAATACGATTCGTCGCGGCTCATCGAGGAGGAGGGAACGGCGTCGGTCATGGCGCTGCTGAAGGTCCCGTTCTATCAGGGCGGCAGTGTATCGTCGCAAGTGCGCCAGGCGTTGCAGGTGTTGAGCCAGAGGCAGAGTCAGCTGACGCAAGCCCGGGCGCAGGTGCGGACCGATGTTTCGTCTTCGTGGTCGCAACTGGCTTCGGCGCGGGCGCAACGCGCATCTCACCGCGTGTCCGCTGAAGCAAACAAGGTAGCGCTGGATGGCACGCGCAGGGAGGCCAAAGCGGGCAAGCGCACCGTGCTCGACGTACTCAATGCGGAACAGGCGCTGCTTTCGGCCCAGGTGCAACTGGTCATCGATGAACGCAATGAAATCGTGGCGAGCTACACCCTGCTCTCCGCCATAGGCCGGCTCAGCGCGCTCTATCTGCGCCTGCCGGTCGAGCTTTATGACGCCGAGGCCTATTACAAGTTCGTCCGCAAGAAACTCTGGGGTACAAGAATTACCCCGCGGCAGTAGCCGATCGGCGAGCGAAACCAGGTATCGGGACCTAGCCGAGGATCCACCAGGTCCAGCCGCCGTCGTTGGGGCAGTCTCCGATCCCGCATTCCAGGAAGGTTGTGAGCACCTGCAAGACAGCCATGACCAGCAGGGTGAGGGAGCCAATGCCAACGAGGCTTCGCAGCCAGCCAGGCTCGGCGCCGGACTTCTCGAACTGCTCCCTGAATAGCTGGACTATTCCGACCAGCAGGATGACGGTTGAGAATATGACTACGCCCCAAACATACAGATTCAGCCCCATAACCGCCTCGCCAAATGCCGGATTGGCGGTGCTCTCCAGCGTGGGCTTCGCCGCTTTGGTGTCGAAATAGGGGTT
>JAYZVT010000148.1:0-3208 GCA_036155355.1 Pseudomonadota bacterium | reverse complement strand
TCTGCCGCCCGAGCCGCGCGCCTTCCACCCCCATGTGACCCTGGCGCGTCTGCGCGGTACCCGTCCGGAAGCAGTTGCCAGATTTCTCCAGCAGCGCGGCGCCTTTAGCAGCGCGCCCTTCACAGTCGGCCGCTTCGTTCTGTTTTCATCCCGCGCCTCCACCGGTGGCGGACCTTACGTCGTCGAGGAAGAGTATCCTCTCGGCCAGGCCGCGCTGCCGGCCCTCTAGTCGCCCCGGCGCGCGTTCAGTTCCGCGCACAGTCCCCGGCTTGCGGCTTCGATCAGGTCCAGTGCTCGCTCGAATCCGTCCGCTCCGCCGGAATAGGGGTCGGGTACGTCGCTTTCCCCCGACTCCGGCGCGAATTCGAGGAACAGCCGCACCTTGTGGGAACCGTGCGGCACGAGGGCGCGAAGATGCGCCATGTTGGCGCTATCCATGGCGAGGATGATGTCAAAGCTGTCGAAGTCATCCACGCTCACTTGTCTGGCACGCTGTCCGGAAATATCAACGCCGCGCGCGCGGGCGGCCCGTGTGGCACGCGCATCGGGCGGATTCCCCACATGCCAGTCGCCAGTGCCGGCGGAATCCACTTGAAGCCCGCCGATTCCGGCCTCCGCGGCAATGCTGCGAAAAACGCCCTCGGCCATGGGCGAGCGGCAGATATTGCCAAGGCATACAAATAGCAAACGTTGCTGTGTCATTGATGCGCGCTCCGATTTGCGCCAGCTTCCGATACAGCCGTGGCAACGGCAAGCGCGACGGTTTCAGGGAGGTGCCAATGGGAAAGGCGACTAGGGAAAAGTTGACCGGCGAAAAGCGGTCAGAAGCGCTCGCGACCCTCGATGGCTGGGAGGAGCGCAAGGACCGTGACGCGATTTCAAAGACCTACCTGTTCGAGGACTTTGCCGCCGCATTTGACTGGATGGCCCGCGTGGCGACGGAAGCGGAGAAAATGAACCACCATCCCGAATGGCTGAATGTGTGGAACCGCGTGGAAGTCACGCTCTCCAGTCACGACGCGGGAGGACTGACCGGGCGCGACATTGAATTGGCCGGGCGTATGGATGCCCTGACCGAAGCAGGCTGACCGCTACCAGCTGCCTGTCACCCAACTGAAGAATCCGTTGCGCCGGAAGGCGGGATGATTGGCTTCAGCGCGGCGCAACGGCCGGGGTGGCGGTGTCAGCGCGGCCTCGCTTGCTGCCGCGTCGGCTCCCTCCTGCGTTGGCGCGGCCGTGGCGATCTGCGGTTCGGTCTCGATGCCGAGCTTGCGCTGCTCATAGACGAGCTTGGCTTCCTCGCTCCAGGGATCTGGCTTGCAGCGACATTCTGGCATGTACTGTTCGCGGTAGCGGAACGCATTCGGCAGGTCGGCGTATCGCTCGCCCTTTGGCGTTACTGCATGCTCCACATCGCCGCCCGGATTGGGATGCACGAAGAGCTTGGCGTCTGACTGGCAGCTCGCCTGGCAAATTTGTTCGTCCTGCGCGAAGCGGCTGCGCACGGTCGAATAGCTGACCGGGAAATAGTAGCCATCGCAGGTGCGCACACACAGCGTCCGGAAAGTGCCGTATTGGCGCGGCTCGTCATCACGGTCCCAGCCCGGCGAGTATCTGTAGTCGCCCGAATTTGGCGCGGAATAGCGCGGCGAAGATCCGCCGAAAAATGTACTGAAGAACCCGCCGCTGCGCTGCTGTGGCGGCGGCGGTGCCACTGGGGCGACATAGGAAGGCGCGGGAATCGGCCTTGACCACTGCGCGGACAGTGCCCGGGCGCGGCTGTGCAGATCCCGGCACTCGGGGACGGAATCGGCATATTGCGGCAGGTTGCAGCCATAGCGAGCGATCTGCGCATTGATCTCCGACAGCGGCGACGCGGACGCCATGAACAGCGCCGGCGGAAATGGCAGGATGCAAATGCCGAAGACGATGACAGCCTGAAGGCCGCGATGACAAGTGATACGCAACACTGGAAGCCCGGATACTCGTGTTTACTGCTGACGACCGCAGGGCGAATCACTGTCATGCGGGCGCTTGTGGGCACCAACACTGCCTCCTATCTGTTAATGAGGCTCTAAGCCGCGCATCGGATGAGGACAGCATGAGCGTTAATGATCGCCGCGAACGTCAGGTTCGCGAACAGTTCTGGGACAAGTTCCGCCGTTTCGCCGGGCGTATTCCGTTCGCCAGCGATCTGCTCGCCGCCTATTACTGCGCCCTCGATCCAGCGACGCCGTTGCGCGTGCGCGGCACGCTCTTTGCCGCGCTGGCCTATTTCATCCTGCCGGTGGACGCGATTCCAGACGTCATCCTCGGCCTGGGCTTCACTGATGATGCCGCCGTCATCGCCGCCGCCATTGCCATGGCGCGCGATCACATCACCGATTTGCACCGCGCCGCCGCCGCGCGTACGCTCGGACTGTCGCCAAAAGGTGGCGCAGCGTCTCAGGCCGACTGAGGCGCGATCACCACCTTGCCCGCCGCCTGACGCTTGTCGATTGCTTCCAGCGCCTGTCGCGTCTGCGACAGCGGATAGACCTGGTGGATGTGCGGCCTCAACTTGCCCTCAGCTACCCATTCAACCACCTGGGCGATGTTGGCCCCGTTCTTCTCCGGATTTCGCTTGGCGAACTCGCCCCAGAACACGCCGACCAGCGAGGCGCCCTTGAGCAGAGCCAGATTGAGCGGCATTCGCGGAATCTCACCTGCCGCGAACCCCACCACCAGATACCGGCCCTCCCAGGCCGTGGAACGGAAGGCCGGCTCGGCGAAATCACCGCCGACACAGTCATAAACAACATCCGCGCCCTTGCCGCCGGTGAGGTCGCGCAGGCGCTGCTTCAGGTCTTCGCGCGCATAATTGATGACATCATGCGCACCATGCGCCTTGCAGATGGCGAGCCTTTCCGCCGAGGAGGCGCAGGCGATAACGTCAGCGCCCATCAGCGCCGCAATTTCCACCGCCGCCAGACCCGCACCGCCCGCCGCGCCGAGCACCGCCACGGTGTCGCCGGCCTTCACCTGTCCCCGGTCGGCAAGACCGTGCATCGCCGTTCCGTAAGTTATGGTCAGTCCCGATGCTGCATCGAAGGATACGTTGTCTGGAATCGGCGTCAGGTTCGCCGCCAGGGTTACTGTCTTCTCGCGCGCGCCGTTCCAGCGCACATTGGCCAGCACCCTGTCGCCCTGCTTCACGCCAGTCACGCCC
>JAYZVT010000147.1:0-3619 GCA_036155355.1 Pseudomonadota bacterium | reverse complement strand
GGCGGGCGCTGGAACCGGTGCGGGGTTGGACTGCTGCGGCGCAGGCGGCGGCGCGGAGGCCTTTGTCTTCAACCGCTCGTAGAAGAGGAAGGCGCTGACGAGGAACAGCAGAACCGCCAGGCCGATGAAGACGGGGCGAACCTTCCTGTTCTGTCCATAGTCAAGTTGCGGTTCGTCATAGTCGGTGGCGGCCCGGCGCGGCTTGCGGAACAATCCCTTGTCCTCGGCGGCAGGCGCGGACCGGGCGGCGGCAGACCGGGCGGCCCGGCGGGCCGAGGCGATGAAATCGTCGTCGTCGTCCGGCGCAGCGGCTGCCCGCCGGCTCCCGGCGTCTTCGCGCTTGTCTTCCTGCGGCAGCGGCTCAAATTCTTGCTCGTCGCGACGTTCTCGCGAGCGGGGTATCGGCTGAAAGTCGGGGATCGACGAGCCGAGCGCGTCCAGGTCGTCGTCAGCGACTCGGTTCGACGGGGCTTCCGCGCGACGTGAAATCCTTACGTCTGACATGTCGTCCTGCGGCTCAGGCTGCATGTTGCCCTGCGCGGCGCCACGCCAGCCGCGATCGGCGGGCGCAGAGGCGGCAGCCGGTGCTGCACGCGCCGGCTCCTCCAGCCGCTGCGCCAAGGCATGCATGGACTGCGTCATGGCCTCGAGCGTCTGGACAGTGCGTTCATCCATGCGCTCGGCGCGCTCGTTGAGGGCACGCAATTCATACTGGATGGCATCCAGCCGCTGGCTGGGGTCCGCCATGTCCTGCCTTGGTACGTTGCGGACAGCTTCTTCGGCCGCAACGCGAGCAACCGCCTCGAGTTGCGAGCCGGACGACTTCAGCCAGTCGATAAGCGCGTGCAGATGTTGCTCCACCGTCTCGAGCCGGGTGTGCTGGTCCTGCAGCGTCGTGAAATATGGAACTATCTCAGCAAGCTGGGCCTCGATCCGCTCAAGCGAGGCGGCATTCGGGCAGCGTGCCAGCGTCTCGTCGAGACGTCGTGTCAGGTCGTCCATGCGAGCGTTGATGGCTTCCAGGCCCGCGGCAGGCGGGCTCGACCGCAGGGATTTCTCCAGACGGGCCGCTGCATCCGAGAACATGTCACCGGGCCTGGCCGCCCGCGGGCTCGCCGGCTGAGGTGGAGTGCGCGGAGTTGCCGCCGCCGGCGCCGCTGCTTGTGCCGCCGGCTGCGCCGCTTGTGTCGCCTTGGGTGCGGCGGGGGCGGCCTGGCGGGGGGCATGCACGGTCGCTGTCTCCCTGCGGGGCGCCTCGCGCTCGTTCATGCGCAGGGCGAAATCGGAAATCTTTTCTTCAATGGCGCGGAATGCGTCATCGTCCTGGCGGACGGCCGGATCCTGGCGTACGGCCGGAGCGGTGCTTGCCCGCTCGACCTCGCGCGCCAGCGCCGACGCCTGGGTCTGTACCCGATCGATGGCCGCCCGCGCCGAAGGATCGCTTGCCGGACGTGCCTCGTCGGCGCGCGCGGAGACCTTGGCCACCTTGGACTGCAGACCGTCGAGCGCCGCGCCATAGCGGCGGTCGTTCTCGTCCAGCCGCGACATGACGCGTTCCAGGATATGGTCCATATCGGAAGAAGGAGTCATGTTGGTTGTCCCGCTCTGCCCACGCGCCATTCGCCGTACCGCCTGGCTGCCGGATGTGTCGGGCGAGAGTTCTGGGGCGTCATGCCTCGCCGGGGCTCCTGCGGTCATTCCTACCTCTTGCGTGGGCGTCATTTTCGGTGCGCCAGCGCGAAGCAGTCCCGGACTCGTCAACATGACGGTTCTGCGGGCATTAACTTTTCAGCCCCGAGTAAAAATACGGTTAAGAGGCGTGCCGATACCGCACGCCCGGCCAGCGGCGGGCCTTGCCAGTCCCTTCCGGCAGGTACACCCTTCAGATTGGAGGCGCGTCCGGCACGCGAATCAGCCCGCTGAGGGAGCGGCATGGCCATGAAAAAGGCTGTCTTTACTGTGGTTTTCGCTACCCTGGCTGCCGTAGCTGCTGCCAGCGGCGCCGCGGCCGAGGCGCCGCGCTACACCATGACCCCAACCCCGGACGGGGTACTCCGGCTCGATACGCAGACCGGCGCCATGTCCCATTGCCTGGTCAGGAACGCCCATTGGGTGTGCGAAAGCGTCGCCGACGACCGGCTTGCCCTTCAGGAAGAGATCGACCGGCTGACGCGGGAGAACAGCCGGCTGAAGCAGCGGGCCGAGCCGACAGCGCAGCGGCCAGCCCCGCCGCCCGCATCTTCTACTCCAGCATCTTCGTTTCTCGATTCATTCGCTGGCGAACTCAAGGTGCTGCGCGGCTATATCGAGCGGGTCTTCCGCGACGTTCGCGAGCTGGCGAGCCGGCTGCTGGAGGAGCCGGAACCTCGTCAGCTCTGACTCTCCAGCCTTTCGCAGATAAAGGCCTCGATCCGCGCCAGCCCGTCGCGCTGTAACTGCCCGGCGAAGGCGGTGAAGACGTGCGCCCCGCCCGGGAAGGGGGCCAGATCGACACTATTGCCCGCCACGCGCCAGCGTTCCGCCATGAACAGCGAGTCGTCGAGCAGCGGGTCGCGCGTGCCGACGATGAACTGCGCCGCTGGCATGTTGTTCAGATCCGCATAGAGCGGCGACAGATCGGGCTGGTCCCGCAGCGACACTTCAGGGGCGTACATGCCAACGAATGTCTCGATATCGCGTGTGTTCAGGATAAGTTTTTCGGTCCCCCAATTGCGCACGCTCGGCGTCAGCGTCAGGTCATACATGCCTGCGTTCAGCACCGCGCCCCGGAAGGGTGTGAGGCCGTGGCGGTCGCGCAGCCGGAGCAGCGTGGTTACACAAAGATGCGCGCCGGCCGACTCCCCGCCTATGAGCAGCGTCTCGCAACCGAAACGTCGGGCGGCGTTCTCCGCCAGCCATAGCGCGGCCGCCTCGCAATCGTCATTGGCGGCGGGATAGGGGTTCTCGGGCGCAAGCCTGTACTCAACGCTGACACAGGCGATGCCGCAATTCGCGGCAAGGCGCTCGAAATAGGGGTCCTGGTACTGGGCGCTGCCGAAAACCCAGCCCCCTCCATGAATATGCAGGAAAGCGCCGCGCGGGCGCTCAGGAGATATGATGCGCAGCTCGACCTTGCCGCCATGTCTTTCGATGGTGAGCGTCTCGGCGCGTTCCGATTTCTGCCCGAGCGGGAATGGTCCTTCGCCGCGTGCGCGCATCTCCCGGGTCTCCTGGACCGGTCGTGCCCATTGATCCCAGTCCTTCAGCCGTTCGACGATGATGCGATTGATTGCCGCCGTTTCCCGGGTGATGGCCTCTTCGAGAAACACCGAATTGTCGATAGCCTGCATTGTTACTCCCGTCTCCCGCTGTTGTAAGCTAACCGAACCGGCAAAGGGCGTATCACATTGCACGCCGGAAGCGGAGAGCGCCATGAAGCGGCGGGAGCCAGTTTCGCCACCAGGGGGACTGTCACAGGTCATGGGGGAATTGATGATGGAGACCCGTGGTCCGGGCTTCACCGATATTTCTTCCCGCGTGGCCGGCTGGCTCGAAGCCGAAGGAGCTGGAGACGGCATGCTGACGGTCTACTGCACCCATACGTCGGCATCGCTCGTCATCCAGGAAAACGCCGATCCAG
>JAYZVT010000146.1:0-2919 GCA_036155355.1 Pseudomonadota bacterium | reverse complement strand
CGTACGACCGCATTAATGCTGTTGTTGGGCGTCTGCCATGTGGCGCCCTTGGTCGCGGTGGAAATGAGGTCGCGGCCATTGAAGGGGAATTGCAGGGTGGACAATGCGGTGAAGCTGAAATTGCCGGAATTCACCAGCGCGTTCAGATCAACACCAAGCTGCTTGATGATATTGCGCTCCATCTCGACCACCGTCACCTTGAGCAACACCTGCTCCTTTGCGTCGGCGGCGATCATGTTGAGCACCTTTTCCTTGTCACCGACCATGCGGGCGGCGAGGTCGGCGGCGCGCGAAGCGTCGGCGGGATTGGCGACGGTTCCCGACAGGACGATGTTGTCGTTGACAGCCTCAAGCCGGATATCGGAGCCGGGCATGAGCTTCTTCAGCATCTGCGATATGCCGGTCAGGTCGCGCTCGATCTTCACTTCCAGAGTGAGGATCTGGTTTCCCTGGGTATCGAAGAAGAACGCGTTCGCCTGCCCAACTTCCATGCCGATCAGATAAACCCGGCGCGAAGTGCTGACGACGGCGTCCAGTTTCTTTGGATCCGACACCATGACGTCACGCACGTCGCGCGGCAGCTCGACGATCATCGATTTGCTCAGGCCGACGGTGATGTTGCGCTTGGCGATGCCCTGGCCGTCGGCGATCCGCAACAGGGACTGTTGCTCCGAAGCCTGCACGCCCGGAGCTGCCGGCAGCGCAAGGAGCGCGGCGAGCAGAAGCGCAAGCAGCGCCGTTGCCATGCTGGACAGACCGAACCCTTTACCCATCGCCGTAGCCTTCCCTCGCCGCGTCCCTCCGCGGTGCGATCAATTCACCCCATAGGCGCGCGACGGCACGCCGTATTTCAACATCTTGATTGCCGCGCCGCGGCCGGTGCCGAGAGCATTTTCGGTCTGCTGAGATCCGTCTCCCGGCCGCGCATCCGCCAGACTTCGAAGCGAAAGCGAGATGTCGCCCATGGACTGCGCGAGGGCGAGCGTCTCGGCCTGATTCGGCGCCAGCTCCAGAGTGGCGGTCTTGCCAGTGGCGACCTTCTTGCCGTCCTTGGACTCGATGGACTGGCCAATGGCGAGCACCCGAACGTTGCGAAGCACGGTTTCGCTGACGTGCTCCTCCTTGCGGGCCGTGCGCACGCGGCGCGAGATGATCACGTCAACCCGGTCATTCGGCAGGATGAAGCCGCCGGCGGCGGTCTCCTCGCGGATCGGCGTGGAAATGGCCCGCATGCCCGAAGGCAGGATTGCCGCCATGACGCCGCCGTCACTGGACTTGATGAGCTTCTGTTCTTTTATCGGCTCGCCCTCGAGGAAGGGCGCGCGGGCAATCGCCCCGGACAGCTTCGACATGGCATTGGGCTGGGATGCGCGGGTGATATATCCGGCAGCCGCGGCATTCTTGGGCCACTCCTGCCACTTCATCTCGCCTGCCTTTACCGAATCGCCCAGGCGTATCTCCGAGGCCGCCACCAGCACTTCCACAGTGTCACCGGAAGCGACGATCACCTGGGTGGGAGACTTGGTGGCTGTCATGCGCTTGGCAACGAGCGCCGCGCCGCCAGCGGCGGCTATGGCGATCGCCAGAACGATCAACCGGGCACGTTTCATGGGTCCACTAGGTCCTTACGCCTGATGCCAATGCTCGAACTGGCCGGAGTCTGCGCCAACATTGGTCAACGCATGGTTAATGGCCGTGCCATTTCGGGCGCGGGCATCGTTCGCGCGCAAAATGACGGGTACCGCGCGCAAGATGCGCGCGGCTCCCCCATCCCCTCTTTCAGAAATCAGTCCGCGGCGGTTCTCAGGAAACCGCCTGCATAAAGGCCGTCTGCGGATAGACCAGCAGCGCCGCAATGGCGAGCGCAATGCCATAGGGCACGCCCGTCCCCGAACTGTGCAGCCTGGCTACCCATTCCCGCTTTTTCAGGCTCGCCGGCAGAGGCAGGTTGCGCACCAGCACGAGGCAGATGGTCAGCGCGCCGCCCACGAGAGCCGCGATCATGGCGTATTCCAGCAGATGCTCGTATCCGAACCACAGGCAGGTGGCGGAAAACAGCTTGGCGTCGCCGCCGCCGATCCATCCCTTCCAGAACAGCAGAAGGGTAAGGGCCAGCATGGCCAGGCCCGTCGCCACATGGGCGCCGATTTCGGCCCAGCCAAGGCCGGCAAAGGGCGCGAGGCAGAAGAATCCCGCCACCAGCGCCAGCGAGATCCGGTTCGGAATGGTCATCGTGAACAGGTCCATCGAGGCAGCGATGGCCATCGCGGCGGGAAACAGCAGGAGCAGAGCGGTATCGACTATCATGTCCTTCGCCGTCGTCGGTGCGTCAGTGGCCGGTAAATCCGGTTCTTATCCTGCGCGGGGCGCGGTAAAGGCGGGGTAAAGGCCGGCCCCGGACGAGGGCCCAAAAAGAAACCGCCCGCCGGTGCAGGCGGGCGGTCCGTGTTTCTCAAGCAGCCATCGCGAGATGGCCGCGGGGATCAACCGCCGCCGCCGAGGCCACCCAGAACGGTGGTGAAAGCGCCGAGCAGCGCGGCGCCGATCTGCGGCAGAACCGCGACGATGGCGACCGAAATGCCAGCCGCGATCAGACCATACTCGATGGCCGTCGCGCCGGATTCGTCCTTGACGAAACGGGCAGACAGATTCTTCATGTGACTCTCCCTTCAGAGTTTCCACAGCACCAGTTCCGCTACCGGCGTCCCTTCCGGCAGAGCTGAACTGCTCGCACACTAATCCCTTCGCGTTACAAACGAGTTAATAGAAGCCGGTGCGTTACTTGATATCTGTCCAGACATTTGATTTGCTGGTTAATCAACTATTTCGTTTGTTCTATGATTTATTGTCCATTACATTATGGTCTTGTATGCCTAACAAATTATTTATTCATAGAATTACTTACGACACGCGATGACT
>JAYZVT010000145.1:0-4489 GCA_036155355.1 Pseudomonadota bacterium | reverse complement strand
ACATTTGGCCGCAGCGCGCTATGCTTGGCAAGCAACCGTCTCTCCGCGAACAGACCCATGCCCCTCGACACCGACACCATACGCCTGCTGCCATGCGGTGACACCGCCTTGACTGTTCAACTCGGCGACAGCGTCAGCCGGGATATGGCCCTGAGCGCCGTTGCCTTCGCCGCTCGCGTGCGCAAGGCAGCCATCGAGGGCGTTGTGGAGTGCGTGCCCACCTTCTGCTCCGTCACGGTCCATTTCGAACCTCTGCGCATCGAGCCAACTGTGCTGGAGTCACGCCTCATGTCTCTCGCGCGAGGCCTGGAACCCGCCCTGCCCGACGCCCGTCACTGGCGCATACCCGTTTGCTGCGAAGGAGCATACGCGCCCGACCTTGCGGAGGTGGCGCAGCGCACCGGGATGACGCCCGATGAAGTCATCGCCCTTCACAGCGCTCAGACCTGGTTCGTCTATACACTCGGTTTTCTGCCGGGCTTCGCCTATCTGGGCGATCTCCCTGTGGAACTGGAGCTGCCACGCCGCGCTACGCCACGCCAGCGCGTCCCCGCAGGCTCCCTGGGCATCGCCCTGCGTCTCACCGGCCTCTATCCCGCCGACAGCCCCGGCGGCTGGCACCTGATCGGGCATACGCCCGTCCCCCTGTTCGCTCCCGCGAGCCAGTCACCTGCTCTGCTCGCGCCCGGCGACAGCGTGCGTTTCGAGCCGGTCTCCGAAGCCGAGCACGCGCGCATCGCTTCGGAGGTGGCTCGCGGCGAATTTGAACTTCGCCCGCAGGAGCATTCGCCATGACGCCGGCCCTCGTCATCGACCGTCCGGGACTGCTGACTTCCGTGCAGGATTTTGGCCGCGTTGGCTACCAGTCCTCTGGCGTACCTGTTTCCGGCGCCCTCGATCCGGTGGCCATGCGGCTTGCCAATTTTCTGGTTGGCAACCGCGAGGATGAGGCAGTCATTGAAGTGCTCGTACAGGGTCCCGCGATGACGGTGGATGCTGGCAGCGTTCGCATCGCCCTGGCGGGCGGCGGCGCGGGCATCGAGCTGCTCGGCGACGGCGGCGTTACCGTGCCGACGCTCACCAGCGTCCGGCTCGAGAGGGGACGTAGCTTCCGGGTGACGCCTTTGGCCGGGTCCAACGTCGCGTGTCTGGCCGTCGAAGGCGGGCTTGCCATTGATCCGGTCATGGGCAGCCGCTCGACCTTCATGCGCGGAGGCTTTGGCGGTTTCGCTGGCCGCGCGCTGATGCCTGGCGACCGCCTTCCCCTTTCGAGCGCAACCGCGGAGCCGAGGGCGGAAAGGAGCCTCCGCTATGACCTGCCGCGACCGGATCGCATCCGCGTGGTTGCCGGACCCCAGGACGATGCGTTCACGCGCGAGGGCATGGAAGCCTTCCTGTCGTCGCCCTTCATCATCTCCCCGGCTTCCGACCGCATGGGACTGCGGCTGGATGGACCGCCATTGGCGCACAGGAAGAGCGCCGACATCGTCTCTGACGGCATGGCGCCGGGGTCGGTGCAGGTACCCGCCTCGGGCCAGCCTATTGTGCTGCTTGCGGACAGGGGCACCACCGGCGGCTACACAAAGATCGCCACGGTCATTTCCGCCGATTTGCCCGCCATTGCGCGGCGTCGTGTCGGCGAGACTGTGCGCTTCGAGAGCGTCAGCCGCGAGACGGCGGTCGCAGCCCGGCGTGAGCTTGAAGCAGAGCTTGCACGCGTGGTCGCATCCGCCATGACGTTACCGGAAGGCGGCGGCATCCCGACCCAGGACACGCTGTTGTCGCTCTATACTGCCAACCTCGTCAGCGGCGTGGTGGATGCCCAGGAATAGTTGGCTACTGCTTGCCTGAAAGGTCGCGCAGGCGGACGACGAACCACAGGAACAGCACCGGCGCGCCCACGCCCAGTATTGCGATTGCAGCCCAGACCAGCGCATCCATCATTTCTTGCCTCCGTCGAGCAGAAGTCCTGCGACATAGGCAACAATTGAAACCGGCAGCGCGATCAACCCGATCTGCTCCCGGATCAACGTCGTCCCCAGCGCCGCCACCTCGACTGTGCGCGTGGCCAGCCCCTCGCTGTAGTCCCCCCAGATTTCAAACAGGAAAATCAGCGCCATCGCGGACACAAGGCCGGCCCAGCAGGACCAAACGCCCGCCCGTCGTGACCGCCTGCCTAACCCGGCAAGCCCGGCAACCATTGGCACCAGCAGGGCCGCCATCAGCAGCGAAGCCATGACGATCCATGCGTCGCGGATGCGGTCGAATCGGAAGGCAACGAAAATGGAGAATGCGACCGCGAGAAAAATACCGATGCGCGTATAGAGCAGGAGAACCCGATCGGACAGTTTCTTCTTCGAGAAGCGCTGCATGGCGTCATAAACGATGGCGCTGGAAGCGATGATGGCGTAGCTGTCGATCGTGGACATGGCCGTGGCGAGGCAGCCTGCGATGAACAGGCCAAGCAACCCCGCCGGCAGCACCATCTGCACGATATGCAGGACGATCTCGGTCGGGTTCGGGTCGCCGGTGATCTGGCCCGACTGGACGAGATAGGCGCCAAGGATGCCGAAATAGACGACCAGCCAGTCGAAGGCGATCCACAGGCCCGTGCTGAGCAGCAACGCGAGGCGGATATCGGCAACGGAGCGCGCGGCGAAGATGCGCTGGAACAGGCCGGGATCGACGAGCGGCGTCAGCGCGATGCTCGAATAAATGAGGATCTGCGCCAGTGACAGGCTGCCTAAAGGCCTGAAAAAATCCTCATCAAGGGTGGCCATGATTTGCGAATAGCCGCCGATCTGGCTGATGGCGAAGGCCGCGGCAATGGCCACCGTAATGCACATGATGAAAAACTGGATGGCGTCGGTCATCGCGTCCGCCAGCAATCCGCCCATGATGGTATATATGACCGCAATGGCACCGCCCGCGATTGCCGCGATGACCGGGTCTATACCGAGAAAGAAATGCCCGAGCACACCCAGTCCCGCCACTGAGAGCACCGGCAGGCTGTAGAGCGAGGTGACGATGGCGACCGGCAGCCGCGCACCGGGACCGTAATAGTGTTCCATCATCTCCGGTACCGTGCTGGACCCGGTAGCTATGGCACGGGGTGCGGCCCACAGCGCCAGGATCAGGTAGAAGACGTAAAACGGAGCCGCGTAGACGAAGAAGGCCGATATGCCCTCTGCAAAGGACGTTTCCGGCGTACCGAAGGTGACGTCCAGGCCGTAGTAGGTGGCGACAAAGGTGCCGACCAGGATCGGCGCGGTCAGTACGCGGCCCGCAACCAGGAAGTCCTTGAAACTGCCGATGCGCCTGTTGGCCCAGGCCCCGACTCCGAGCACCGCGGCGAAGTAGCCCCCGATGATAGCGAAATCGATTGCGGACAGGTTCATTCCCCGCGTCCCTCGGCCCCCGGTTTGCTGGAAAGTTAGCGGGCAGGACCGCGGGCGGCAATGCGGCACCGTCGCCCGAAACAGTGCCTGCGCCCGGTCACACCCTACCCCCGGATTTGCTCCACCGGGCGCACGGTGAGCCGCCGCCGCACATGGGCCAGTTCCGCATCATCATCGAACACGATCCGGCCGTCCATTTCCGCCACCCCCAGCCGCCGCCATAGCGCCTCCAGGTCGGTCGGCACGGACCTGTCGCCCATGGTCTCGTAGAGCTCACGCAGTGCGGTGACCCCGGTGGCCTTGTCGGCGACATCGATGAAGCGTTCGATGGACCAGGTGCCCTCGTTGCTGCCGCCGGCGTCGACCACGCCGCGCAGCGCATCCTGCAGGCCGCGAGCATTGCCGGTGCGCTCCCGGATGGCTATATCCGCCAGCAGGCAGAAGATGGCCCCGCCCCAATAGGTGCGACCCCAGGTGGGCGTGTTGTCGAGGCCGCGGTCGCCGAAGCCGGGAAGGCCCTGCGGCATGTCGCGCAGGAAATCGCCCCAGATCTGTTCCGGCGGCAAATGCCCGGCTTGCACCCGCGCGATCGATTCCACGTAGACGGCAATGCCCTCGGTCAGCCAGTCATGACGGTCCGCCATTCGTGGCGTGGAAAGATGGATCATCTCGTGCACCATCTTCCAGTCGTGTGTGAGGTCCTGTTCGCCGGTGAATTGCCCCACCTGCACCCGGATCGCCGCCCCGCGATGGCCGAAGGCCTGGCCGCCATTCACTCCCTTGCCGGGAACCGGAACCACGAGTAGCCGCGCCGAACCGACGGGGAAGCGCCCGAAATAAACCGCCACCGCCTCCGCCGAATGCGCAGCCCAAGCGAGCAGCCTGTCCTTGGGCAGCTTCAGATCGCCCGGCGCGAATCCCACACGCAGCACACCGCCCCGTACCGGCAGCCGCTCGTGGGGCAGCCTGTCGAAGGCACCATAGGGCATATACGTGGACAGGAAATTCTCCTGCGCGCCGGTGGGTACGCCCTGCGTCGCGGCCCACACGGCCAGCAGCCCCGTCAATGCGGCCGCGCCAGCGCGGCGCGG
>JAYZVT010000144.1:0-4876 GCA_036155355.1 Pseudomonadota bacterium | reverse complement strand
GTAGCAGCAGCTACGCCCGGTTGATGGCTGGCGCGCCTGCTCCATTGCAGCTACCTGTGACCCTCCCGTCACAGTCGCAAGGAGCGCCCCATGTCCAGCTTTACGCCCCTCATTCCCCGCCAGCCGGTGCCCGCCCTGTCGCTGCCCACCGTCGGTGGCGGCACGTGGACGCTCGCCGAACAGAAGCCGCGGCACTTCACCATGATCGTCTTCTATCGCGGCCTGCATTGCCCCATCTGCTCGAAATATCTGGGCGACCTCAACGCCAAGGCCGGGCAATTCGCCGAGAAGGGTGTCAATGTCTTCGTGGCATCCGGCGACACGAAGGAGCGCGCCGCCGAGGCCGCGCAGAAATGGGGCCTCGACAAGCTGACGGTCGGCTATGGCCTGTCGTTGGACAAGGCGCGCGAATGGGGCCTGTTCATATCCGCCGGGCGCGGCAAGACTTCCATCGGCGTCGAGGAGCCCGCGCTCTTTCCCGAGCCCGGCCTGTTCGTCATCACGCCCGACCGCAAACTCTACTGGTCCTCGGTCCAGACCATGCCCTTCGCGCGGCCGTCCTTCGCCGAGATCCTCGGCGCCTTCGATTTCGTCATCGCCAAGAACTATCCCGGACGCGGCGAAGTGGTCGATCACACCAAAGCGGCGTAGTGCTACACTGTTTGCATGGTATTGCGTCATGTGCTGCTGCCGGTCCTGCTTTTCTTCGGCCTGACGGCGAGCGTCTCCGCGTTTGAAGTCACCGGCCTGTACAAGGCCGAAGCCGTGGTCACTGGCCGCGAGGAGCCCGAACGGTCGCGCGGCTTCCGCGAAGGCATCGAGGAAGTGCTCGGCAAGCTGACCGCCGTCTCGCCGTTTCCCGCCGGACCCGCGCTGCAGGATGCCCTCGCCGATCCCGCGCCCTTTGTCGCCGCCTTCGAATACGAGGACCGCAAGAAGGGCATACCCATCCATGACGAGCAGGGTACCCGCGACCGCTCATACATCTTGCGCATGACGCTGGACCGCAGCCGCATCGACGGGCTGATCGCGCAGATGGGCCTGCGCAAATGGCAGGCCGACCGGCCGCGCCTTGCCATCCTGCTGGCCATCCGCGACGGGCGCGGCGGATACCTGCTCACCCGCGACGGAGAATCCGGCTTCGGCCAGCGCGAGGTGCTGATCTCGGCCGCCGCCCGGCGCGGCGTGCCCATCGTCATGCCAAGCGAAGTGGAGCGCGTCGCCGGCAAGCTGGAGCCGGGCGTGTTCGCGCTGCCCGCGGCGGAGATTTCCCGCGTCGCCCGCGACCTCGACGGCGACGGCGCGCTGGCGGGCGAACTGACACTCGACCCGGACGGCCAGGGCTGGAGCGTGCGCTGGATGCTGCACGGCCTCTCGGCCGGGGGCGAATGGCAAATGAAGGGCGTCAGCTTCGACGTGGCGCTGGCCGCCGGCATCGACAGGGCGGCGCGCGCGCTTGCCGGGGCGCAGACCCAGAAGCAGCCCTAACAGCGAAGCTGTTGGCACGCAGTCCATCGCGCCTATGGCGTCACCCGCAGCGGCGGCGAGCGGTGGCGCACCCATGCCGCGCATCCCGCCAGCATTGCCCCGGCGCTCAGCGTGATCTCGCCATAGGCGGCGACAGCGCCATTCTGCTTCAGCCGTCCCGCGAAACCCGCCTCGCGCGAATGCGCCACCCAGGCAAAACCACCGAGCAGCGGGCGCACCGGCTCGCCGCCCGCACGGGCGATGGCCGAAAAGCCGGCTTCAGGCGTTGCGCCCGGACCGAACACCGCCAGCATCTTGCCACTGGCCTCGTCGCCAAGCCGCGCATTCTCGAATACGAGAAACATGCCGCCGAACCACACCAGCAGCGACGCCGCCAGCACCAGCAGCGGCCCGCGCCACATGCTCCAGCGCAGCAGGGAGGAGCCGCGCTCCGCATCGCGGGCGGAAGTGCGGCCGGAGCGGGAGCTGGCGCTCCCGGATTTGACGCGCCCGGTCATGCCCGGAGTCTAGGCCGTGTCGCGCCCGCGGGGATAGAAATTTGTCGCCTCAGCGCGGGATGCGGATATCCACGAAGGGCGCCTTCACATGCACGCCGCCCTCCCCGACGCGTACGTCGGTGAAAGGCGCCTGCACATGCACGCGCGAAGGACCGCCGCGCGGATCGCAGTCGCCCGTCGGCTCCACGTCGGTGATGTTGTTGCCTTCGTCCACATAGATGCGGAAGTGGCTGCGCCCCTTGCAGCCATAGGCGACGTGGCCCGGACGGCTGCTCTCGGGTTCAACCTGGATGTGGTGATAGCCACGCGCCTCCAGCATGGCGCCCACCTCCCGCATGGACTGGTCGGGCACATGCGCCGGCTTGTCGGCGAGCGCGGGCGCCGCGCAGGCAAGCGAAAGCGCGGCGGCGAGGGCGATAGTGGTGTTCTTCATTGGTCTGGCCTTTTGGGTGCTTTTCGGGGTTGCCCCTGTTCTGGGCTGCGAATGTGGCCCCCGAAGGCGGCCGAAACAAGGGCGGCATGGCGACGCATTGCCTTGATTTCAGGCAGTTTTCCGCGCCTCGCACGCTCACGCCGCCCCGCGCGCCAGCGCCTTGAGCCGCCCCGCCGCCGCCGCATAGCCGCCATCTGCCCCGTCGATGAAATGGAAATGTTCCGGCGAGCTGGCCGAAGGCACGATGCAGGTCATCAGCGCCGCCTTCTGGCGGAAGATGCCATAGGCGAGCGCCCCCGCCGTCTCGGCCGCCGCCAGCATGGCCTCGATGCGGTCGGCGGTCTCCGGCGCGCAATCGAGCGTCATGTGCAGCGCGTCGGAATATTTGCGGAAGTCGGAATTCATCGCCGTCTCGCGCAGATAGCGCGCCGGGTCGAAGCTGCCCACGCGAAGCCCCGAGACCATCACGCCCCAGGCGAACAGACGGAAGCCGAGCAGCTTTGCCCGTCCGGCGAGACTGCGCCCGTCGGCGCGCGTGCCCGCTTCCAGCGCCAGGCCGGACAGCGGCGACCCGAAAGCGGGGCCATCCTCGGGCACCGGATGCCCCGCGCCCGCCTCCCCCTCGATCAGGCCGAGCAGGTCGCGGATGGCGGCGTTGAAAGCGCCTTCGTCGCCTTCATGCGCCGGGCGCACGATCAGCGACAGCATGACGCCGCGCCGCGCCTCGATCGGCTTCCAGCGGCAGGACAGTCCGTCCAGATCCGGCAGCCGGCCGCGCGCGGCGGGCGGCACCAGGATCGTGCCGTCCTTGAGCCGCTCCTCCGCCCAGTGGAACGCGCCGCCGGTGAACATGGCGTAGCGCACATGCGGCGACGGCGCGTGCCAGGCGACGAGCGCCTCGTGACCCGCCGCCCGCGCCTCCCCGACCGTGACCGCGCCCGCGCGCAGCTCCATGCCGAGACCGTCCGCCGCCCACAGTGCCGTGCGCGCCAGCACGTCCCGCGCCGTCGCGCCATGCTCGCCGGGCACGGCGAAATGCGAGCCGTCGCCGCCAAAGGCGAAGGGAAATTCCACGCCCTTCAGCGCGTTCATCATGGCGCTGATGGCGGCGGCGCCCGCCATGTTCACCGCCTTGTATTGCCCGTCATGGATCGCGCTGGTCGAGCCGACCACGTCGGTCACGCCCATCACCCAGTCGTCAGGCAGCGGTCGATAGACGCCCTCGTCCATGATGCGGGCGAAATCGCTGAAGGGCGCGATGGCCGAAAACGGCGCGGCGGCGGATGTCCCGGTCATGGTCATTGGGTGCAAGTTTGCCATGTTTTCTTCAACGCGCCAGCGCCGCTCTTGGATTGGCCAAATCCGCGTGAATTCGGCGGCTGTTAATCGGTCATTGTCGGCTTTCTGCCTAGTCTTGGCCCCATGAACGGTCGCAACGGCAAGCCGCCCGGAAACGAAAACGGCCAGGTCGTGCTGATGATCGCCGGCGGTCCGCTGGCGAACGTCATCGCCAACACGCTCGCCAGCCACTTTCCCCGCCTCGCCATCTTGCGGGAAGCGCCGGAGTCGAAGCTGCGCATGCTGCGCCGGCGCAGCCGCATAGCGGGGCCCGCCGCCGCGCTTGGTCAGGCCCTGTGCGGCGTCGCACTCAAGCCGCTCTCCCGTCTCAGCCGCGCGCGCCTCGCCGAAATCGCCGCCGACAACGGCTTCGTCACCGGCGCGCTTCCCGATGTTCCCGTTATTACCGTCGGCTCGGTGAATTCGTCCGCCTGCCGCGACGCGCTGCACAGCCTCGCCCCCGATGTGGTCGCCGTCTACGGCACGCGGCTGATCGGCGCGCGCACTCTCGCCGCCGTCGATGCGCCCTTTATCAACTACCACGCCGGCATCACGCCCAAATACCGCGGCCAGCATCCGGCCTACCGCGCGCTCGCGGGCGGCGACGCGGACCACGCGGGCGTCACAATTCATCTTGTCGATGAAGGCGTGGACACCGGCGCGGTGCTCTATCAGGCCCCGGTCCGCTTCAGCCCGCGCGACAACATCACCACCTACCAGTTCGTGCAGATGGCCGCCGCCCGCCCGCTTTTGGTCCGCGCCATCGAGGACGCACTGGCGGGCCGCCTCAGCCCGCGCCATGTGGACCTGCCCTCGCGCAACTGGCTGCCGCCGACCATTTGGGAATATGCGGTCAACGGCCTCGCCCGCTCCGTCTGGTAAATTCCGCACGTGCATCGTCGCCCGGCCTTCTCCTTCATTCGTCATCCCGGACAAGCGGCGGCCCCAACTGCGTCCCTCCCCTTCGACGGGGGAGGGCCGAATGGCCCGCAGCGGCGAAGCCGATGCGTTGGCCGTTCGGGGTGGGGGTGAATACGTCATGGCCAAATGATCTCCTGCGCCCCCACCCCTGACCCCTCCCCGCCAAGGGGGAGGGGAAACGATCCGGGATCCAGTCCTT
>JAYZVT010000143.1:0-3809 GCA_036155355.1 Pseudomonadota bacterium | reverse complement strand
CTGGCCTATCGGGACGGCAACGGGAAGACGCGGAACGCCCGCTACATGGTCACGCGGAATCTCAGCGGCAACTTCTTTTCCTTCGACCTCGATGTCTATGCGAAATACGAGCCGGTTGTCGTGGTGGGGATCGACTACGAGTCCAATCTCTTCCGCGTCCAGCCCTTCCTGTATTTCACGAGGCGGCAATACAGCTGGAAGAAATACGAGCCAACAGGCATGTCCGTACGCCCGCTCGGCGCGTTCCTGTATTTCCGCAAGCCGCCGCCAAAGGAACTGACGCCAAAATTCGGCCTGATCGCGAGCCTCAAACTGGAGAGCATCACATTCACACCGAAGAATCCCCTGGCGAGCCTGGAGGGGCTGTCCCCAAGCCTGAAATCGACCCTCACGTCGGGAGATGGCGGCTGCATCTACTGCCACAAACTCGGAGGCGTCGGGGGCAGAATGCACCATCTCGCTGCCATCGGCGCGAGCCCGCAGCCCGGATATGCGCTGCCCTTGCGCTCCTATTCAAGGGACGTCATGCACAACTTCCTCTATGATCAGGAGCGGGTGGCCCGGATGTTCGGCGTGACGCCGAATTTCGTCTCTGCGGCCCAGGCGAAGGAACTGGCGGAGTTCCTGTCCGAGCCAAACTAGCTCCCGTTCCATCCGTCCATCGGCAAACTTATCAACGGCCGCGAATCCTCACATACACTCCCACGATATGGACCGCGCCAGCGACACAACGGAGAACGGCCTGGGAGCTCGCCTCGCGCGTGGCCTTTCCGTTTTCCTCGACAAGCGCGTGCTTATCGTGCTGCTGCTGGGCTTTTCCTCCGGCCTGCCGCTGGCGCTGTCGGGCTCCACTCTGACCCTGTGGATGGCCGACAAGGGCGTGGACATCCGCGCCATCGGCCTCTACGCGCTGGTGGGCATTCCCTACACGCTGAAATTTCTCTGGGCGCCCGTCGTGGACGCCTTTTCCGTGCCGCTGCTTGGCAAACGGCTCGGCCACCGGCGCGGCTGGCTGGTGCTGTCGCAGCTGATGCTGATGGCCGCGGTGCTGTTCCTCGGCTCGCTGGATCCCGTGATGGCACCTTTTCTCGTAGCGCTCGCGGCGCTGATCGTGGCGACGGCCTCGGCGACGCAGGACATCGTGATCGACGCCTTCCGGGTGGAATATCTCGACACCGACGAGCAGGCAGCGGGCATGGCCTATTACGTTGCTGCCTACCGGGTGGCGCTGCTGGTCTCAACCGCGGGCACCATCGCGCTGGTCGCCTGGCTGGAGCATGTGGGCGTGGCGGAGACGCAGGTGTGGTTCTGGGGTTACGCGGCCATGGCGGCGCTGGTGGTGGTCGGCCTCATCGGTGCGCTGATGGCGAAGGAGCCGGGCAAGCGCGAAGCGGCGCGGGCGGCTGGAAACGAGACCGGCGACGGCGACCCGCTCACGCGCTTCGCCCGCGCGGCGGTGACTGCCTTTTCCGATTTCCTCTCCAAGGAATGGGCCATCGCCATCCTGCTGTTCGTGGTCGCCTTCAAGCTGTGCGACACCTTCGCCGGCGTGATGACGGGGCCGTTCGTGCTCGCCATCGGCTTCGACAAGGCGACCTACGCGGCGATCGTCAAGGGCGTTGGGCTGGCCGCATCGCTCATCGGCGGGGCGGCGGGCGGCGTTCTGGCGCGCGCGGTACCCATGTCCACGGCGCTGTGGGTGGCGGCCGTGCTGCAGATGGTGTCCAATTTCGTGTTTTCCTGGCAAGCCTGGGTCGGTGCAAACACCGCCGCGCTCACCGTCACCATCATCGTGGAGAATTTCACCGGCGCCATCGGCACCGTCATTTTCGTCGCCTATCTCTCGGGGCTGTGCACGTCGCCGCTGCACACGGCGACGCAGTTCGCGCTGCTGACGGCACTTGCCGCCGTGGGGCGCACGACGCTCGCGTCGCTGTCAGGCTTCGTGGCGGCCTCGACCGGATGGGTGATCTTCTTCGCGCTCACCGCGCTCGCCGCGCTGCCCGGCTTCGCGCTTCTGTGGTGGTTGCAGTCCCACGGCCATTTCGCGGCCATGGACAGGATGGCGAAGGAGGCAAGAGCGGCGACGGCAGGTCAGGATTGACCTTTGCCGCCTTCCAGCAACTGCAACACTCTGGCGGAGGTCAGCGCGCGCCCGCCGAAGGTGAAACTGCCGCGCTGCGAGATTTCTTCCGCCGCGCTCACCAGCGAACCAGCCACGGCGCGGGCGAGCCAGGAGCCGAGGCTGATGCGCTTGCCGCCGGCTTCGGCGATGCCTGCGACAGTAAGCCCGGGCATGGCCAGAACATTCACGGGGCGGCTCACCGCGGAGCAGACCGCGCGCACCTGTTCGTGCGTCTTCAGACCGGGCGCATAGAGCACGTCGGCGCCCGCTTTCTCGAAGGCCTGCAGGCGCTGGATGGTATCGTCGAGATCGTCCACGCCGCGGATCAGGTTTTCCGCCCGCGCCGTGAGCGTGAAGGGAAAGCCGAGCGACCGAGAGCACTCCACCGCTGCCGCCACGCGCTCTACCGCATGGTTGAAGTCGTAAATGCGGGGCCGTGGGGCCGGCGTATAGTCTTCAATGGACCCGCCCACGGCGCCGGCCTCGGCAGCGAGACGTATGGTCTCGGCCGCGTCCCCGGGATCGTCGGCGAAACCGTTCTCCAGATCGGCCGACAGCGGCAACAGCGCGGCGGCGGCGAGGTCGCGGACGTGCTGCAACGCCTGGTCGCTGGTGATGGCGCCGTCGGCATGGCCGAGCGTCAGGGCGAAGCCAAGGCTGGTGGTGGCCAACGCCTCAAAGCCGAGTGTCCACAGCAGACGCGCCGAGCCGGCATCCCAGGGATTGGGAATGACGAAACAGCCTTCGCGTGCGTGCAGGGCGCGGAATATTTCCGCGCGGCTTTTCTGGTTCTGTGTCATGGCGTTGCCCCCAAAATGATCCCGCCGCAGGCCGGAGCGAGGGCGGCTGCCAAAAAATGGACGTCATCTTGATCCAGAACAAGGCCGGATGCGGCCCGGCGGGCGCACATTCATGCCGGCCGGTGAGGATTTCGTTCGGGGTCCATCCGCCGCGCAGAAAAATCCGAACGGAATCAACAGCAGGATTTTGAAGTCCGGCCCGGCGCCGGCAGGAGGCTGTCATGGCAAACAAGTCCGACACAACCGCGCAGGAGAGCATGCTTTCGCTCGGCCTGTTCTTTCCCGGCTACGACCAGATGCCGGAGCACTTCAAGCCCGCGGCCATCATGGCGACACGCATGGAAGCGGAGATGATGCGGCTTTGGGCGCGCCGGGCGCAGGCCTGGATCGAGTTGCCGAGCAAGGTGATGGCCTGCAAGGGGCCAGGAGACATGGCCAAGCTGCAGTCGGAATTCTGGACCACGCTTGGCGAGCACTATGCCGAATGCGCCGGCTGCGCCATGAGCGCGGGCTCGGAGCCAGCGGTGCACCGCGATGAGCGGACCGCCGAGGCGGCGCCGGATGTTGCGGAGCAGACGCCACAGCGGCGCAAGGCGGCATGATCAGAGCGTCTTGCGCGCCTTGATGGCGGCGGCGAGAGTTCCCTCGTCCAGATAGTCGAGTTCGCCGCCCACGGGCACGCCATGGGCGAGGCGGGAAATGGTGACGCCCGCGCCCTCCAGTTGGTCCATGAGGTAATGCGCCGTTGACTGGCCCTCGACCGTGGCGTTGAGGGCGAGCAACACTTCCTTGACGTCACCGCCGGCGACGCGTGCCGCGAGCCCGGCAATGTTCAGGTCTTCAGGGCCGATACCGTCAAGCGGCGACTGCACGCCGCCCAGCAC
>JAYZVT010000142.1:0-12761 GCA_036155355.1 Pseudomonadota bacterium | reverse complement strand
CGCGCAAGGCTTCGCTCGAACTGTAGCTCCCCTCCGCCATGCGCCAGTTCACCACCTCCCATATCGTGGCACACTCCGCGCGTGATATGTTTCGCCTCGTAGCCGATGTTGACGCCTATCCGGAGTTTCTTCCCCTCTGCGAGGAGTTGACCGTCCGTGGCCGATCAAGCGAAGGGGGCTGCGAAGCCCTCGTCGCCGACATGACGGTGGCCTACAAATTCTTCCGCGAGACATTCACCAGCCGGGTGACGATCGACCCCTCGCACCTGAAGATCCTGGTCGAGTATCTCGACGGACCGTTCCGCCACCTGGAAAACCGCTGGCAATTCCGGCCGCTGAGCGAGGAGGGTTGCGAGGTTGATTTCTACATCGAGTATGAATTTGCCTCACGCTCCATGCAGATACTCATGGGCGCGATGTTCGAAAAGGCCTTCCTGAAATTCACCACAGCCTTCGAGGCGCGCGCCGACGAAATCTACGGTACGCACGCCGCCCCGGCTCAGCAGCAACCTGCCAGCTGACCGCACGCCTTCTGCTAGTCACTGCCTGTCAAGCTGCTGTTCCAGAAGAGAAAATGCCTCAGCCACCGAACGGCGGCGCACTTCGGCGCGGCCCAGATCACCAAAATCGACGCGCCGATGCAGTGTGCCCGCGCCGTCCCGGGCTGCCGCGAAATGGACCAGGCCGACGGGCTTATCCGCGCTGCCGCCGCCAGGCCCTGCGATTCCGGTGACGGCGACGCACAGGTCCGTACCCGCCCGTTTCATTCCGCCCTCCGCCATTGCCCGCGCTACCTCTTCGCTCACAGCGCCGTGCCGATCGAGCAGGGCGGCAGGCACACCGAGCATTTCCCGTTTCGCTTCGTTGGAATAGGTGACGAAGCCCCGGTCCACCACGTCGGAGGACCCGGCGATCTCGGTGAGCGCGGCGGAGATCATGCCGCCCGTGCAGGATTCCGCTGTCGCCAGCGTCAATCCCTCTTCCCGGCAGCACGCCAGGAGTTTCTCGGCTGTCCTGAGCAGATCGGGGTCCATGCCTCACCGGATCACGGCATCGCCACCGATGCAATGGCCGTCGCAGCAATGCCCTCCCGGCGGCCAGTGAAGCCGAGGCCTTCAGTCGTCGTCGCTTTCACGCCCACGCGCTCCGGCGGGATGCCGAGGATCTCCGCAACACGCGCGCGCATGGCGTCCCGGTGTGGTCCGATCTTGGGCGCCTCGCAAATAAGTGTAACGTCCACGTTCAAAATGCGCCCGCCACGCCTGCGCAGCCGCTCGGCGGCATCGGCGAGAAACAGATGCGAAGCCGCGCCCTTCCATCTCGGATCGCTTGGTGGAAAATGTGCACCAATGTCACCGTCGCCAATCGCGCCAAGAAGTGCGTCGGTGAGTGCGTGCAACCCCACATCCGCGTCTGAATGCCCCGCGAGCGCCATGCCGTGCGGAACGCGGACGCCGCACAGCCACACATGATCACCGGGACAGAATGCATGGACGTCAAAACCCGTACCGCTGCGGATATCCGCACCAGCACGGCCGGCACGCCCCTCCGCGAGGGCAAAGTCGTCGCCGGACGTCAGTTTCACGTTGCCGGCTGAACCTTCGACGATGGACACTTCACCGCCCGCCCATTCGATAAGCTGCGTGTCGTCAGTGAAGTCGTCACGTCGCGCATCTGCTGCGGCGCGATGGGCGGCCAGGATCCTGTCAAAGTGGAATCCCTGCGGCGTCTGCGCTGCCCATAGCCCTTCCCTGTTCACCGAAGCGGTAACGATTCCACGCTCGGCGCGCTTGAGCGTGTCGCTGACGCGCACCGCAGGCAGTACGGCCTCTGCCTGTTGCAAGCCATCGATCACGCGGCCGATGACGTCGCCGGTAATAAAAGGCCGCGCCGCGTCATGGATGAGCACGTGTTCAGGCTTCGCCGGCTCCAGCGCCACCAGTCCAGCCATGACCGACGCCTGGCGAGTCGGTCCGCCGATCGCCGGGGGCAGGACCTTTCGTCCCGACACCGACGTCAGATCTCGGAACAATTCCTGATCTTCTTGACGGATCACAACCTTGATGCCATCGACGGCCATCGAGGCTGCAAAGGCGTCTATTGCGTGACCGAGCACTGGTTTGCCGGCAAGCAGCCGGTACTGCTTCGGCGTCCCGCCAGGCATCCCGCCGGAGCGTTCACCCCGGCCCGCCGCGACAATGACCACTGCTGTCTTCAACCGGTTCCCGTCCCTGGGCTGCCAATGGCACGCAATTCCGGCCCGGAAACTAGAAGCCGGGGCCGTATTTGCCAATCTTAACCAGATAGACGCTGCGTCTATCTTCCATGTTGCAGTGCCGCAAAATTCTGTCTAGTGTGCCTAATAATCGGCCACCTTGGGTAGTTGACTAAAATATAGGCAATAGCGTCGGACCGAATGAGACCAGATACCGTGGGCTTCTCTCAATTGCGGATTGGCGACATCGCCTTGGCCAATCCCATTCTGCTGGCGCCAATGTCGGGCGTCACCGACTTGCCCTTTCGCCGCCTAGCGCAGCGCTACGGCGCCGGGCTTGTTGTCAGCGAAATGGTCGCCTCCCGCGAACTTGTCCATGAGCGCCCGGATGCCACGCTGCGGGCGCAAGGGCAGGGCTGTTCGCCATTCGTCGTGCAGTTGGCGGGCCGCGAGGCGCACTGGATGGCAGAAGGCGCCCGCATTGCTGAGGGCCTCGGCGCCGACATCATCGACATCAACATGGGCTGTCCGGCAAAGCACGTAATGAAGGGTTTGGCCGGCTCGGCACTGATGCGCGACCCCTGCCATGCTCTCTCGCTCGTCGAGGCAGTGACGGGCGCGGTCAGCATCCCCGTGACGCTGAAGATGCGCATGGGCTGGGATCACGAGAACCTAAATGCTCCGGAGCTAGCAGCACGCGCCGAAGCTGCAGGCGTGCGCATGATTACCGTGCACGGCCGCACCCGTTGCCAGTTTTTCAAGGGCAAGGCGGACTGGCCCTTCATCGCCACTGTCAAGACACGGCTGTCCATCCCGGTTGTTGCCAACGGCGATGCGGCTTCACCCACCGCCACTTTGCGCATGCTCGAGGAGTCGCGTGCCGACGGCGCCATGATCGGCCGCGGCGCCTATGGCCGGCCCTGGCTGCCGGGACGGATCGCCAGGACGATGCAAACGGAAACCGACCCGGGCGATCCTCCGCTTCAGGAGCAGAGGCAAGTGGCCATCGAACACTATGAGGCCATGCTGTCCCACTACGGACGGGAGCTTGGGCTGCGTAACGCCCGCAAGCACCTTGGCTGGTACATCCAGACCGCGGCGGGCGAGGATGAGGGCGGCCGTGAATGGCGCCGCAGGATGTGCGCCAACGACAATCCTTCCGACGTACTTCGCCTTATATCCGAATTTTACGACGTCTGCCTGGAGCGCGCCGCATGAATGCCCGCGCAAGCACCTTGGAGAAGCCTGAGCCAAGTGAGCACGGGACGTTATTCGATTCCGTCCTCAACGCGTTGCCGCATCCGCTGCTCCTGATCGGTGCGGATGACCTGATTGAATATGCCAACATGGCTGCCGAGGATTTCTTTCAGGTCAGCGCACCGGTGCTCTCCCGACACAGCCTCGATCACTTCGTTGCATTCGGCAGCCCCTTGCTCGCCCTGGTCGGCCAGGTCCGCAACGAGCGCGGCTATGTGAACGAGTATGGCGTTGACCTTGGCACACCCCGCCTCGGCGGCCAGCGCCTGGTTGACATTTTCGCTGGTCCATTGCCCGAGGATCCCGGAAAGATTCTCATCATGCTGCAGCAGCGCACCATGGCGCAGATGATCGAGCGGCAGTTGACCCATCGCGGCGCCGCCCGCTCGGTCAGCGGCCTGGCCGCCGTCCTCGCCCATGAAATAAAGAATCCTCTGTCGGGCATCAGGGGCGCGGCGCAGCTGCTAGAGGACGGCATTCAGGAGTCCGACCGGGCGCTGACCCAGCTGATCTGCGCCGAATCCGACCGCATATGCAACCTCGTAGATCGGATGGAAGTCTTTGGCGACGAGAGGCCTCTGGCGCTGCAGTCGGTCAACATTCATGACGTCCTCGATCATGTGCGCCAGATCGCGCGTAGCGGTTTCGCGCGCCACATTTCCTTCGTCGAAAATTACGATCCATCCCTGCCGGCTATACCGGGCAACCGCGACAAGCTGATCCAGGTCTTTCTCAATCTGGTCAAGAATGCCGCTGAGGCGATCGGCGACGAGCGCACCGACGGACAGATCGTTCTGCGCACCGCGTTCCGCCCGGGAGTCCGTTTCTCAATGTCGGGCTCTGCCGCCCGCATCAGCCTGCCGCTGATGGTGGCCATCGAGGACAATGGCGCTGGCGTCCCAGACGACCTCAAGCCGCATCTGTTCGATCCCTTTGTTACGACCAAGCGAACCGGATCGGGGCTCGGCTTGGCGCTGGTGGCCAAGATCATTCGCGACCATGGCGGGGTCATAGAATGCGAGAGCGTGCCGCGATCCACATTCTTCCGCGTGCTCCTGCCCATGTACGAGACAGCAGACGCGCCCGAACCCGGGAAGGACGAGAAGTAATGGCCAAGGGCAACATACTGATCGCCGATGACGACGCCGCGATCCGCACGGTCCTCAACCAGGCTCTGGCGCGCGCTGGCTACTCACCGCGTGCCACGGGGAACGCTTCCACGCTTTGGCAATGGATTTCGCAAGGGCAGGGCGACCTGGTTATCACCGACGTGGTCATGCCCGACGAGAACGCCTTCGATCTGCTGCCGCGCGTGAAGAAGCTTCGTCCCGATCTGCCGATCATCGTCATGAGCGCGCAGAACACGCTGATGACCGCTATCACTGCCGCAGAACGTGGCGCCTATGAATATTTGCCCAAGCCGTTCGATCTCAACGAGCTGATTTCAGTCGTCAGTCGAGCGCTCTCCGAACGCCGCAAGGCGCCTGCCCGGCCACGGCCGGAACAGGGGCAAGGGGAGCTGCCGCTCATCGGTCGCTCACCGGCCATGCAGGAAATCTACCGGGTACTCGCCCGCCTGACCCAGACGGATCTCACGGTAATGATTACCGGCGAGTCCGGCACTGGCAAGGAACTGGTTGCCCGTGCCCTGCACACCTACGGCAAGCGGCGCAACGGACCCTTTGTCGCCATCAACATGGCAGCCATCCCGCGCGAGCTGATTGAGTCAGAACTCTTCGGTCACGAGAAGGGCGCCTTTACCGGCGCGCACAATCGCCATCACGGCCGCTTCGAGCAATCCGAAGGCGGCACCCTGTTCCTAGACGAGATCGGCGACATGCCCATGGAAGCGCAGACTAGGCTGCTGCGCGTACTGCAGGAAGGCGAATATACCACTGTCGGCGGACGCACGCCGATCAAGACCAATGTACGGATCATCGCCGCTACCAACCGCGACCTGCAGCACCAGATCGACCAGGGCATGTTCCGGGAGGATCTGTACTATCGGCTCAATGTCGTGCCATTGCGTCTGCCACCGCTGCGCGAGCGCCTGGAGGACGTCCCAGATCTCGTCCGGCATTTCCTCAGTCAGGCCGAAGGGCAGGGGCTGGCAGCCAAGACAATCGAGACTGCAGCGATAGAGCGTTTGCGCCGCTATCACTGGCCCGGGAATGTCCGTGAGCTGGAAAACCTGGTGCGACGCCTGACGGCTCTCTATCCGCAGGACACCATCAGTGCTGATCTGGTGGATTCCGAGTTGGCCACGGCCAAGCAGCCGATTTTCGAGGCCGCGGACGCCCCTGACCTGGATGTGGGTCAGGCAGTCGAGCGTTATCTCACGGGATATTTTGGTGGCTTCGGTGACGGCCTTCCGCCGCCTGGCTTGTATCAGCGCATCCTGCGCAAGATCGAGGTACCTCTGATCGGCGCGGCGCTGGCGGCCACCAGAGGCAACCAGATAAAAGCGGCGGACCTGCTTGGTCTCAACCGCAACACCCTGCGCAAGAAGATCCGCGACCTCGACATCAAGGTATTCCGCTCACCTGGTTAACGGGCTGGACGCCGGAATTTCACAATATTTATCGTGCGCCATGCACTACTGGGCCTTTCATTCAGGCCCGGAAGTCGCCAAAATGCCACATTGTGTCTATTTAGCATCAGGACGGCTGCGCAGCACAGTCAGGCGACCTGATTGGCTGACAGGGTTCCGCGAAAATGTCGCGCAGCAGTGGGGTCCAGATGGGCGGCAAGATCAGCAGCAATCCTGCCACGGTGGAGCCGGCGGAGCGCGAATCCGCGAAGGCTGACGCCACCGCCGGCGCGGCCACCGCTGCGCCATCCCTGTTTCTGCCGGGCCTCATCATCGTCGTTCTGTCGCTGCTGTCTGGCCTAGCCACTTACGTCATCCTGACGGGCCTGACGCCCATCGTACCCACCCACAAAGTCGTAGTCACGGCGCTGCTCATCAACGGATTGATGGCGCTGGCCATGATCGCGCTGATTGCATGGCAGATCACCGGCCTCTGGCTGGCCCGCCGGCGACAGGCCGCCGCCGCGCGGCTGCATGTGCGCATCGTTGGCCTGTTCAGCATCATCGCCGTCCTGCCCGCGATCCTGCTCGCGGTCTTCGCCACGGTGTCGTTAGCCCGAGGCCTCGACTACTGGTTCTCGACACGCACAAAGACCATCATCCAGAACTCAATCACCGTCGCCAATGCCTATCTGCGCGAACATGGGCAGGTGATACGCGCCGACGCTGTGTCAATGGCAGCCGACATCGACGAAGCGGTCGCACTCGTCCGCACGCAGCCGGAATCCTTCGGTCAATTTCTCCGCGCGCAGGCATCTATCCGCTCGATCCCGCTGGCCTATCTCATCGACAACGACCGCAACCTGCTCGCATCCGCCGGCGGTACCGACGGCTCATACGAGCCTCCGCCCGCCGAGGCCATTGAGGCGGCAAAGGATGGTACCGCCACGGTCATCGCGCCCGGCCAGACCAATAAGGTCGGCGCAGTCAAGCGTCTCAACAAATTTGCCAATACCTATCTCTATATCGTGCGCCGCGTTGACCCGCTTGTGCTTCAGCATTTGCGCGCCACCCAGGCTAGCGTGCAGGAATACCAGACCTTGGACAAGCGTCGCACCGGGGTCCAGGTCGCCTTTGCGCTGATGTACATCGCCGTTGCACTTACGCTGCTCCTGGCGTCGATCTGGATTGGCCTGTGGTTCGCCAACCGGCTGGTTTCGCCGATCCGACGGCTCATCGCAGCCGCCAAGCAGGTCTCGGAGGGCACTCTGGACACCCAGGTCGCCATTACGTCGTCCGAGGGCGACCTTGCTCAACTCGGCCGCACCTTCAACGACATGACGGCCGAATTGCGCACCCAGCGCAACGAACTCATGGACGCCAACCAGATGCTGGACGAACGCCGGCGCTTCATCGAGGTGGTGCTGTCGGGCGTCACCGCTGGCGTCATTGGCCTCAATGCCAAGGGCGTCATAACCCTCGCCAATCCGTCAGCCGAAGCCCTGCTCGGCACTCGCCGCAAGCAAATGACAGGCAAGTCCATCGAGGAGGCCGTGCCTGAATTTGCCGTGCTCTTCCGCAAGGCGCGCAAACAGTCACCCAAGCCTGTTCAAGATCAGATCCACTTGATCCGCAATGCCGCCGAGTGCGATCTCGCCGTGCGTGTCACCAGCGAAAGCACCGATGCAAAAGCGTATGGCTACGTCATTACCTTCGATGACATCACCGAGCTGGTCGCCGCGCAGCGCACCTCCGCCTGGGCCGATATTGCCCGGCGCATCGCGCATGAAATCAAAAACCCGCTGACGCCGATCCAGCTTTCGGCAGAGCGCATCCGCCGCAAATATGGCTCGGCCATAACCAAGGACCGGGAAATCTTCGACCAGTGCACGGACACCATCATCCGGCAGGTGGGGGACATTGGCCGCATGGTGGACGAATTCTCCGCCTTTGCCCGCATGCCCAAGCCGGTCATGACTCGCAACGACATGCGCGACATCGTGCGCGAGGCGGTATTCCTGTTCCAGGTCAGTCATCCCGGAATGACCTTCACCCTCGATCTGCCGGAGGGCGAAATGATCACCATGTGCGACCGCAGCCTTATGTCCCAGGCCATCACCAATCTGGTGAAGAATGCCACTGAAGCCATCGAAGGCGTCCATCCTCAGACAGGCGATGGAGAACAGGGAACCGGTCGCATCGACGTGTCCCTGCGCGCCAAGAGCGGACGGATCATACTCGAAGTCATCGACAACGGGCCCGGATTCCCACAGGTGAACCGCAACCGCCTCGTTGAACCATACATGACCACGCGCGAGAAAGGCACCGGCCTCGGTCTCGCCATCGTTCAAAAGATTACCGAGCAGCATGGCGGCAGGCTCCTGCTTAACGATGCGCCCAAGCGGGACGGCGACGGCGGCGGCGCCTGCGTCAGGCTCGACCTGCCGATCACTGTCGATGTGCCGACTGCCCTCGCCGAAGATGCAGGCGAAAAGCGATCGGGCGACAAGTCGAAGACGGCGGCAAAGGAAAAAGAGGGAGCCGAACATGGCGTCTGACATTCTGGTCGTCGATGACGAAGCGGACATTCGCGAACTGATTTCCGGCATTCTCGAGGATGAGGGTTATTCGACCCGCGTCGCCAAGGACAGCGATGAAGCGCTTCAGGCTATCGAGACGCGCCGCCCGTCCCTTGTGATCCTCGATATCTGGCTCCAGGGGAGCAAACTCGACGGTCTTGAGGTGCTTGATCGCATCAAGAAGGCGCATCCCGATCTGGCGGTCGTTATCATCTCCGGCCACGGCAACATCGAGACCGCTGTCGCCGCCATCAAGCGTGGCGCATATGACTACATCGAAAAGCCCTTCAAGGCCGACCGGCTGGTGCTCATAACTGCCCGCGCTCTGGAAGCGATGCGCCTGCGCCGTGAAAATCGCGAGCTTCGCGAAAAGAGCACTCAAAGCTCGGAGATGATTGGCAAGTCGAGCGCCATCAATCACCTGCGACAGTCCATTGAAAAGGTCGCCCCGACCAACAGCCGGGTGATGATTTCGGGCCAATCCGGTTCCGGTAAGGAATTGGCTGCCCGCGTCCTCCATGAGCATTCCGCACGCGCCAGCGGACCCTTCATAGTGGTCAACGCTGCCACCATGGCTCCCGACCGCATGGAAGTGGAGTTGTTCGGAACCGAGCAAGGCTCCGCCTCCCAGCGCAAAGTTGGCGCCCTGGAAGAGGCGCACGGCGGGACGCTGTTCATCGACGAAGTCGCCGACATGCCGCTCGAAACACAGGGTAAGATTCTGCGCGTCCTCGTGGACCAGAAGTTCCAACGGGTCGGCGGCGGGCCCACCGTGCAGGTGGACGTCCGCATCGTATCCTCCACCAGCCGGGACCTGCAGCGCGAAATGTCGGCTGGCGTCTTTCGCGAAGACCTGTTTCACCGCCTCAACGTGGTGCCGCTGCGGGTGCCGTCGCTCGCCGAGCGGCGCGAGGACATTCCCTCCCTGATTCGCTATTTCGTCAAACAGATCTCCGTCGCATCCGGGCTGCAGCCGCGCCGCATCGGTGACGATGCTGTCGCTGTTCTCCAGACCCACGACTGGCCAGGCAACGTCCGCCAGCTCCGCAACAATGTGGAACGGCTGCTTATCCTCAGTGGCGGCGAATCTGGAACGGTCATCACCGCCGACATGCTGCCCTCCGAAATTGGCGGCGCCATGCCGCTCTCGCCCAATGGCGGAAGTGGCGAGCACCTGATGTCGCTGCCATTGCGGGACGCCCGCGAAATTTTCGAGCGCGAGTATCTTATCGCCCAGATCAATCGCTTCGGCGGAAACATCTCCCGCACTGCCGAGTTAGTCGGCATGGAGCGGTCCGCATTGCACCGCAAATTGCGTTCGCTCGGCGTGGCATCTGGCGAAAAACAAAGTGCCGCCGGCTGATCTGACCGCGTGCCAGACCTCGACGGCCCTTCAGCCGACCGCGATTTTCATGGCTAACAATCCGGTCCGATTGCGCTAATACTTCCCCGCGCGAGAATTCGAGCCGGGCAGGGGCGAGAACCAATGAAAGTCCTGATTTGCGGTGCCGGGCAGGTCGGTTTCGGCATCGCCGAGCGGCTTGCCGCCGAGGACAACGATGTCTCCATCATCGACAGTTCGCCCGAGCTGATCCAGCAGGTTTCCGACGTGCTGGACGTGCGCGGCTTCGTTGGTCATGGCTCGCATCCTGATGTCCTTGATGGTGCGGGCGCCAGTGACGCCGACATGATCATCGCCGTAACCCTCCACGACGAAGTAAACATGACTGCCTGCCAGGTCGCGCACTCACTCTTCAATATTCCGACCAAGATCGCGCGCATCCGGGCCCAAAGCTATCTTGCCTCTCATTGGAGCCATCTCTTTTCGCGCGAACATTTGCCCATCGACGTCATCATTTCCCCCGAAGTGGAAGTTGGCGACATGGTCATGCGCCGTCTCAGTCTGCCGGGCGCATTTGACATCGTCAGCTTTGCCGGCGGCGCCATCTCTGTGGTCGGCGTTACCTGCGAGGAAGACTGTCCCGTCGTCGATACTCCCCTTCGCCAGCTGACCGAGCTTTTTCCCGATTTGCCCGCGGTGGTAGTCGCCGTCAACAGGGGAGGGACCCTGTTCGTCCCCCACGCCATCGATCAAATGCATGCCGGCGACGAGGCCTATTTCGTCGCCCGTACCGACCAGGTCCAGCGCACCCTAAAGATTTTTGGTCACGATGAGCGCCAGGCCCGCCGCGTGGTCATCGCAGGAGGCGGCAACATTGGTCTCTACGTCGCCAAGAAACTTGAAGAGTTGAAGGACCGCGCCCGCGTCAAGCTCATTGAGTCGAGTCGTGCCCAGGCTGTGGCCATCGCCGAGGAGCTTGAGCGCACCGTCGTTCTGCATGGCAGCGCCCTCGACGAGGCCGTATTGCGCGAGGCCGACATACCCAATGTCGACACAATGGTCGCCCTCACCAATGACGACCAGGTCAATATCCTCTCCAGTGTCATGGCGAACCGGCTCGGCTGCGAGCGCACATTGTGCCTGCTGAACAACACGGGCTATGGCGCCATTGTGCGTTCACTAGGTATCGATGCCCATTTGAATCCCCGGGCCATAACGGTCTCACGCGTGCTGCAGCACGTGCGCCGGGGCCGTATACGAGGGGTCCACTCCATCCAGAATGGCGCGGGCGAGGTTATTGAGGCCGAAGCCCTCGATACGTCGCCCCTGGTGGGCAAGCCGCTGCGCGAACTCGACCTCCCCAAGGGCCTGCGCATCGGCGCCATCTATCGTAACGAGGAAGTCCTCATCCCCAACGGCGAGACGGTGATCGCCGCCCATGACCGCGTGGTGATTTTCGCCATGGCGGAGCATGTGCGCGAAGTGGAGCAGATGTTCCGCGTCAGCCTCGAATTCTTCTGAGCCCGGCCGCGCGATGCCGCTGCTGACAGTCCTCTACCTGTTCGGCTGGACGCTACTCTCTCTCGCCGGCGTTATGCTGATACCGGTTGTCGTGGCATTACGCCTCGACGGGATTGCAGCTGCTCAGACTTTTGCCGTTCCCGCCGTGCTGCTTTGTATTCTCAGCAGCCTGCTCATCATGGCCTTTCGGGGCCACAATGAGCTGCAACGGAGGCGACAAAACTTGCTGTTGCTGGTTTGCGCATGGCTGCTCATTCCTGCGGCCGCGGCGCTGCCGCTCTATCTTGCCGGCTTTCCCGGCAATTTCCTCCACGCCTATTTCGAAGCCGTGTCTGGCTTCACCACCACTGGAGCCACCATTTTCGATGACCTCGGACAGCTCCCGAAGAGCATCATACTTTGGCGCGCAATGCTGCAATGGCTGGGCGGTCTGACAACTCTGCTCGCGCTCCTGGCGCTGCTCGGTTCCCTGTCCGGTACGGACCTGATGGACAGGCAATTGCGCCTTATTGGCAGACCGGCGCAGGACGGGGCGGAGAATCTCTTCGAGGTCATGCAGTCGGTTGCCCCGTTGTATCTGGCATTGACAGTGGTCTGTTTCCTTTTGCTCGTGGTTTTCGGCACGCCATCTTTCGAGGCGCTCTGTCTCGCCCTGTCGGCTATTTCGACCGGGGGCTTCGCACCACGCAGCCAGCCGCTTGCCGCATACGTGCCGCCCGCTGCGCAGCTTGTGCTCGCGCTGTTCATGATTCTCGGCGCGGTAAGCTTCGTCTGGGTCCGCGCCATTTTTCAGATGCGCTGGCCGATCATACGCGAGACCCGAGAGCCGTTCTGGATTATTTGGCTGACAGGAGCAGCAGCGCTCGTTGCAATCGTGGTACTTTCGGCCGTGGAGCCGGCTTACGGCCCGGGCGGCGCTTTCCGCCTCGTTGCTTCGGGCATCGCCAGCGCCGCGTCGCTTATTTCCACCACCGGTTTTGTCATTACCGATCCGGCGCGGTTTCCATTGCCGGTGATCCTGCTGGCGACTGTCTGCATTGTCGGGGGAGGCCGCTTTTCCACCGCCGGCGGCCTGAAGGTGTTCCGCGTCTTTCTCATGTTGCGCCAGGTTTCACGCGAGTTGCGTCAGCTGATATATCCGCACGGGGTACGGGCGGCGCGCTTCGGAGACGAAGCGCGGGAGAGCGAACTTCTGAAGGCCACCTGGATCACCTTTGCCGCCTTCATAATTACCCTGGGCACCATCATGGCGTTGGTGGCCTATAGCGGTGTGCCCGTCGCCGGAGCTCTGCTCGCAGCTGCCGGCGCCTTGTCCAA
>JAYZVT010000141.1:0-3499 GCA_036155355.1 Pseudomonadota bacterium | reverse complement strand
GCTTATTTGAAGGACTTCGTCCCCGGTGCCGTCGTGGTTGCTTTCGATGATCTCGACAAGGCGAAGGAGGCGCTCAGGTCCGGCGACGTGGATGCGCTGTTTGGTGACGGGCTGTCGCTGATGTTCTGGATAAATGGCACCAGCTCTTCCAACTGCTGCGAGTTCCGCGGCGGCGCCTATTCCGAAAGCCGCTATTTTGGTGAGGGTATCGGCATTGCCGTAAAGAAGCACGACCGCAAGATGTGGGCGATCTTCAACTACGGACTGGACCTCGTGCGCAGCAGTCCCCGCTTCGAGGAATTGCTTCTGCGCTATTTCCCGCTCAAGGCGTTCTAGGGCGCGCGCCTGTCTTTCGAGGCGCCTCGCGGCCGCCGCAGCGGCAGCAGCAGGCTCCACGCGAGCCCCGTCGGCTCTTCGCCCTGGTAAGGCTTCAATCCGATAGTCATGCCCTCATGCCCTTTCGCCGGCTGCGCCGTGTAGGTGCCGAACAGCCGGTCCCAAACCGACAGGTTGAAGCCGAAATTCCGGTCGTGCTCCTCGCGCTCGATCGAGTGATGCACGCGGTGCATGTCCGGGGTGACGAGGAGGACCCGCAACGCCGCGTCAAGCGGCTTGGGCAGCGCCACGTTGGCGTGGTTGAACATGGCACAGGCGTTGAGCAGCACCTCGAACAACACCACCGCCAGCGCCGAGGGACCGAGCGCGAAGACGACCACGATCTTCCAGAGCATCGACAGGGCAATCTCCACGGGATGGAAGCGGATGGCCGTCGTCACGTCGAAGTCCACGTCGGCATGGTGCATCTTGTGCAGCCGCCACAGCACCGGTACGTGATGTGAGGCAACGTGCTGCGCGTATATGGCCAGGTCGAGGACAAGCAGGGCCAGCATCATTTCCAGCCAGCCGGGCAGGGCCACGAGGTTGAGCAGGCCCCAGTCCTTCTGCGCTGCGGTCAGCGCGGCGGCGGCCGCGGCGAGAGGCACGCTCAGCATCGCCATCAGCCGCAGCAGCAGGCTGTCGATGCCGCCGATGGCGATATTGGTGAACCAGCGCCGGGCCTTGGCGTGATTCAACCTGCGCCTGGGCAGCAGCAATTCCAGCAGCGCCATGACGAGGAAAACCCCCGCAAAGGCCCCGAAGCGCATAAGGGCGTCGCCCGATTGCAGGAATGTCGGTGTCATGGCTTCACACATAGACACTTCCCGCCGCCCCGAAAAGTCACGCTATGGTGCCCGGATGGATTTCCTGATTGATGGTCCGGCGGAGGCCCGGCGCACCCTGCTTCTGGCCCATGGCGCCGGCGCGCCGATGGACTCGCCCTTTATGGACACGGTCGCCGGCGCGCTTGCCGGTCGCGGCCTTCGCGTGGCGCGCTTCGAGTTCGCCTATATGGCCGCGCGACGAAAAGAGGGCGTGCGACGGCCGCCGCCGCGGGCGGAGAAGCTGACGGAAGAATTCATCGATGCGCTCAGGCAACTGAGCGCCACACGGGCGCCCGTCATCGGCGGCAAGTCGCTTGGCGGCCGCGTGGCCAGCCTGATCGCCGATACCTTGTTCCGCGAAGGCGCCATCGCCGGGCTGCTTTGTCTGGACTACCCGTTTCACCCGCCGGACAAGCCCGCCAACCTGCGTACCGCCCACCTTGCCGGCCTTGCATGTCCGGCGCTCATCGTCCAGGGCGAACGCGATCCTTTTGGCCGCCGGCAAGAGGTCGCGAACTACGCCTTGTCTCCGTCCATTTCGATACACTGGGCCCGCGATGGTGACCACGACCTCGCCCCGCGCCGCACTGCCGGTCTTGTTCTGGAGGAAAACCTCAACACCGCCGCCGACGCTGTGCGTGACTGGGCAGAGGGACTATAGGATACAGGATGCCCGATTTCGGACCTCTGCCGGACGAAGGATCGCGGGCACGCAGCGACGGCTTCATCGGTCGCCGCCGCCGCGCCTGGGCCGAACTTCCGGGCAACGTGCGCGGAGGCTTGTGGCTGCTGGTGGCGGCGGGCTTCTTCACCGCCATGGTCACGCTCATCAAGATCGCCGGCGCGCGGCTGCATGTTACCGAGATCCTGCTGTTCCGGCAGATCTTCATGATGCTGCTGGCACTGCCGGTGATTTTGCGCGACATCCCGGGAGCGCTCCGCACGGCCAGGCTCGATCTTCAGCTTCTGCGCATCGCCGCCGCGGTAACGGCGATGACGCTCGGATTCACCGCCTTCATTCATCTGCCGCTGGCCGACGCCGTCACCATTGGTTTCGCGCGCGGTTTCTTCATCCTGATCTTCGCCATCCTGTTGCTGGGCGAGAGCGTGGGCTGGCGCCGCTGGGCCGCGATCGCCGTAGGCTTTTGCGGCGTCTTCCTGGTCATGCAGCCCGGAGAAGGCGGGTTCGACGTCTATTCATTGATGGCGCTATGCGGCGCGGCCGGCGCCGGTCTTGTCATGGTCATCATCCGCAAGCTGTCGCAAACCGACCGGCCAGTAACTATTCTCGCCTTTCAGGCGTTCGGCGTCGGCGTGTTGGTGATCCCGCCCGCCCTGTGGTTCTGGCGCACGCCCACTCTGGAAGAACTGCTGCTGCTCGCCGCCATTGGCGTGGTCTCCGCGCTCTCCCAGCTGAGCAACATTTTCGCCTACAGGGCGGGAGAGGCGAGCGCCATCGCGCCACTGGACTATGCGAGGCTGATCTATGCGGTGATTTTGGGCCTGGTGGTGTTCGGCGACTGGCCGGGAGGCCATGTGTTCCTCGGCGCGGCGGTTATTGTCGCCGCCGGCCTCTACACATTCTATCGGGAGCGTCGTCTCGGACGCATGACCTCTGGCGCGCCCGGCTGACGCGGCTGCGCGGTTCGGACGTCAGGCCGTGTTCTTGTTCGAGCGCAGGCTCCGGTAGCGTTCGAGCCTTGAATTGTAATCGAGCGGCTCCTGCAAATTGGTGAGCAGCAAGACCTCTTCGCAGTCGTCGAAGTCGTCATATTCTTCCGCCGCCGACTCCAGCATTTCCTGCACCGCCATCTGCACCACCGGATCGGACTCGCCCACAAAGCGCACCGCCGCGATGCGGCCATCGCGCGCCACGATCTTGCCGCGCAGCGGCTTCCTGAAGCCCTGCGGCGTCAGGTGGATGACCTGCGGCAGGTCGCTGACCCGGCTGGAGACGATGGTGCAACCGTTATAGCTGATGTCGCGGATGACGCATTTGAGATCGAAGCTCTCGGCGATGTCGGACGCGAAGGCGTGAAGACACGCCCTCTGCGGTTGCCCGGCCGGCTTCTCGACGACAGTCATGTCCATATGTCCACGGAAACGCCAGCCCTAGAGGCTAGACCTGCAAGGTTAAGGGTGCGTGAACCTTTGCCGGGTCCCGGCCGCGGCCGGGGCCGGATAGCCGCGAAAACCGGCGGCTTGACGGCCTGGCGGCGGCTGCCGGACATTATTCCGCCCCCATGGCCTGCACAGTCGGCCGGGTCTGCGGCCGGCCCCGTCACCCCGAAGGGCTG
>JAYZVT010000140.1:0-8106 GCA_036155355.1 Pseudomonadota bacterium | reverse complement strand
TAAACCCCGATGATCGCTGCGAGTTACATGCTGCGGGTCTAGTGTCCGGAAACAAGACACGGACCATCGGAGCCACGATCGTGCTGTCCCCATTCCCTGTAGAGCGCAGCCGCCGCGCTGAATTCCTGGGCTGCCCGGTCGATCTTTACGATCGGCGGGAAAGCCTCGCGCTCATCGCTTCCGCCATCGAAAAGCGCCAGCGTCTGCAGCACGTCGTCGTCAATGTCGCCAAGCTGGTTTCAATGCGCAGGGACGAGGCCTTGCGCCGCGACGTGGCCGAGAGCGATCTCATCAATATCGACGGCATGGGCGTCGTCTGGGGCGCAAGGCTGCTCGGCCTCCAAGTGAGCGAACGCGTCGCCGGCGCCGACCTGATGATGGACGTCCTCGCCCTCTGCGAGCAGCGGGGCTTCCGCCCCTACTTCTTCGGCGCACGGCCCGAGGTTCTCGACCGGTTTATCGTCCGTGTCAGGGAACTGCATCCGGGCCTCGATATCGCCGGCTGGCATCATGGCTACTTCTCCCGCGACGAGGAAGACGGAATCGCCTCCGACATCCGCGACGCGAAACCCGACTGCCTGTTCATCGCCATCTCTAGCCCCATCAAGGAGCGTTTCCTGCACGCCTACAGGGATGATCTCGATGTCCCCTTCCTCATGGGCGTGGGTGGCACCATCGATGTAGTCGCCGGTGTAGTTTCGCGTGCGCCGTTGTGGATGCAGAAGGCTGGCCTCGAATGGCTGTTCCGCCTGGCGCAGGAGCCACGACGCATGTGGCGACGCTATCTCACGACCAACGCTGAATATGCAGTTCTGATGATCCGGGCGCTGCTGGTGCGTCAAATGCCGGATGCGAGCGGCTGCAGCAAGGTGCGGCCATGAAGGTCCTCGTCGTGTTTGGCACCCGTCCGGAAGCAGTGAAGTGCTTCCCCGTCGTGCTCGAGCTGCAGAAGCGCGAGGGTGCGGAAGTCAAGGTCTGCGTCACCGCCCAGCACCGTCAGATCCTTGACAGGATGCTGGAGCCCCTCGGCCTCGTGCCGCATCACGATCTCAACCTGATGCGCGCCAAGCCGAGTCTCGCCGACATCACCAGCGACGTGCTGATCCGCATCGGCGAAGTGCTCGACAAGGAAAAGCCCGACCGCGTCCTCGTTCAGGGCGACACGACGACCACCATGGCGACGGCGCTCGCAGCTTACTACCGCAAAATTCCCGTCGGTCACGTGGAGGCGGGGCTGAGGAGCGGCAACAACTATTCGCCCTGGCCGGAGGAGATCAACCGCAAGATCGTCGGCGCCATCGCAGACATGCACTTCGCGCCGACCGAGCAGGCCCGGCAGAACCTGTTGCGCGAGAACATTCCAGAAAGCCAGATCCATGTGACCGGCAATACGGTCATCGACGCGCTGTTCGAGATACGCGCCCGCATGAACGGTCATGGCGCCAGGGACCCCGAGGTTCGCCGCGTCATCGACGCCATAGGCACCGGCAACAAGCGCCTCATTCTCGTCACCAGCCATCGCCGCGAGAACTGGGGCGATGGCATCGAGCAGATCTGCCTTGCCCTGCGCGAGCTGGCCGACCGCGGCGACGTGCATATCGCCTATCCGGTCCATCCCAATCCCAATGTGCGCGAACCCGTGTACAGGATGCTCGCGGACCATCCCGGCATCACGCTTGTCGAGCCGCTCGACTATCTGCCCTTCGTCGAACTGATGAACAGGTCCCACCTCATTCTCACCGACTCCGGAGGCGTGCAGGAAGAGGCGCCTGCGCTGGGCAAGCCGGTGCTGGTATTGCGCGACACCACGGAGCGTCCTGAGGGCATCGCCTCGGGTAACGCCATTCTCGTCGGCGTATCGGCGCAAAAGATCGTGCGCGAAGCGAACCGTCTTCTCGACGATGAAAACGCCTGGAAATCAATGAGCCGGTCCCGCAATCCCTACGGGGACGGGATGGCCGCAAAGAGAATCGCGGAACATGTCGTCAAGACAGCACATATTTAAGACCGTCTCCGTCATCGGACTGGGATATATCGGCCTTCCGACCGCCGCGCTGATCGCCAGCCGCGGTGTGCGGGTGCAGGGCGTGGACATCAATCCGCGCGTCGCCGGCACGATCTCGGAAGGCCGGGTGCACATCGCCGAGCCTGATCTGGACGGCCTCGTCCAGAAGGTCGTTTCCAGCGGAATGCTCACCGCGCGCACGCAGGTCGAGCCTGCCGACGCCTTCATCATCGCGGTGCCCACACCGATCCGCGACGACCAGTCGCCCGACGTCAGCTACGTCGAGAAGGCCGCCGAAGCGATCGCTCCCCATTTGCGCAAGGGCAACTTGGTGATCGTTGAATCCACCGTGCCCGTCGGCACCACCGAGCTGATTGCATCGCTCCTGGCGCGCCTCCGCCCGGACTTTGCCTTTCCGCTCCAGTCCAAGAAGAAGCCCGATATCCACATGGCCTACTGCCCCGAGCGGGTGCTGCCGGGCCGGGTGCTGACCGAGCTGATCCACAACGATCGCTGCATCGGCGGTCTGACGCCGCGCTGCTCCAGGCGTGCCTGCGAACTCTACCGCATCTTCCTCGAGGGAGAATGCTTCGAGACGAACGCGCGCACCGCAGAGCTGGTGAAGCTCACCGAGAACGCCTTCCGCGACGTCAACATCGCATTCGCCAACGAGCTGTCCCTCATCGCCGACAAGCTCGGCATCGATGTGTGGGAGCTGATCGCCCTGGCCAACCGCCATCCTCGCGTCAACATACTGCAGCCGGGGCCGGGCGTAGGCGGACACTGCATCGCCATCGACCCTTGGTTCATCGTCCACTCCGCGCCAAATGAAGCGCGCATGATCCGCACGGCTCGCGAGATCAACGAGTCAAAGCCAGACTTCGTACTGCGCAAGGTAAAGGAAGCCGCCAACGGCAACAAACATCCCCGAATTGCCTGCCTTGGCCTCGCCTTCAAGCCGAATGTGGACGACATGCGCAACAGCCCGGCGCTCTCCATCGTTGAGAAGCTCGCCGAGGAACATGGCGACCGGATCATCGCAGTCGAACCTTATATCGACTCCCTGCCCGAGGATCTCAGCCGCAGAGGCGCGCGGCTCATGGACGCGCTGTCGGCCATAGACCAGTCCGACATCGTGCTTCTGCTCGTCGATCACCGGCAGTTCCGCATGATCGACGTCAACCAGATCTCGGGCAAGACCATTATCGATACCAAGGGTCTCTGGCATCACTGAAGCCTGTCGACGGAAATCGGAAAGCAAGAACATGACCGACATAGACATGGCACATGCGAGCGAAAGGGCCAGGGCGGCGCTGCCCCGGCTGCCGCACCGCCATGTCCCCCTCGATGTGCCGGCCGTGCCTCGCACCCTTATCGTGGACGCCATGATCGCCGTCGAGGCGGCAATTATTCTGCTCTCGGCGCTCGCCACGAAGTTCCTGTATCTCGATGCCTTTCTTGGCGGGGACAAGCCGATCGCCGGCTACTTCGGCGTCGGCGTTCTGCTGGCGGTCATTGCCGCTCTCGCCTTCCGCCAGTTCGGCCTGCAGAACCAGGACCGTCTGCTTGCGCCGTCCATCAATATCGGCCGCATTTTCGGCGCGCTTGGCATCTCGTTCCTGCTGATGGTCGCGGTTCTCTATCTGCTGAAGATAGCCGAACAGTACTCCCGTGGCTGGATGCTGCTGTGGTTTGTCAGCAGCTTTGCCCTGATCGTGGCGGAACGAAGCGTAGTCAAGTTGTACGCACGTGCGCTGGCCGCGCGTGGCCGCCTCAGCCAGCGGGTGGCGATCTACGGCGCCGGACCCATCGGCTGGAAGGTACGGAACTACCTGCGCGAAAACTCCGACACCTACCACGTCGCCGGAATGTTCGACGGCGAGTTGTTCAGCTCCACCGCCGACGCACTACCAATCGATGGTGGTCTCGACGACCTCATGATATTGGGCCGGCAGAACCGGATAGACCAGATTATCATCGCGCTCCCTCTTGTCGCGCAGGAGCGCATTCGCAGCGTCGTTTCACGCCTGGCGGTTCTCCCCGTCGAGGTGCAGCTCTGCTCTGAGGAGCAGCGCCTCCCCTGCAAGGTCTATGGCAGCCTGCGGCTCGGGCAGCTGCAGCTGCTTCAGGTGCAGCGCCGGCCGTTGTCCGAACGTGGCCTACGCGTCAAGGCGGCGATGGACTTCACCCTCGCTGCCATCGGCCTGCTGCTCGCTCTCCCGCTTTTTCCGCTCATTGCGCTCGCCATCCGTGTCGACAGCGAAGGTCCGGTCTTCTTTCGCCAGCGCCGTCACGGGTTCAACAATCAGGTCATCCATGTGCTCAAGTTCCGGACCATGACGGTCTTGGAGGACGGGCCGGTGGTGAAGCAGGCAAGGTCCGGTGACAACCGGGTAACCCGGGTCGGCCGCATCCTGCGCGCCACCTATCTCGACGAGATCCCGCAGCTCATCAACGTCCTCAAGGGCGAAATGTCGCTCGTCGGCCCGCGCCCCCATGCGCTCGCGCACAACGAATATTACGGCCGCCTAGTCGAGAGCTACGCCAACCGGCACAGGGTCAAGCCCGGCATCACCGGCTGGGCGCAGGTCAATGGCTTCCGCGGCGAGACAGCCGATTCCAACCTCATGCGCGAACGCGTCGAGCACGACCTCTATTACATCGACAATTGGTCCCTGTGGCTGGACTTCGAAGTGCTGGTGCGCACGGTACTCATGGCCGTCACCGGCAGGCTGTTCTCCACCACGCCGCCGGCCCTGAACCGCCGCGCTTCCGCCAGGCGCGATACGGACGGGAACTGACGCCATGCTGAAGCGCATCGCACATACCAGCAAGACCCGGCCGCTCTGCGTCGATCTCGACGGCACCCTGCTGCGCGGCGACGTGCTCGCAGAAAGCGTTGTCGTCCTGCTCAAGAAAAACCCGCTCTATCTGCTCCTGCTGCCCCTGTGGCTGCTGCGCGGCAAGGCGGCGCTGAAGCAAGAGATCGCCAGCCGCGTAGACCTGGACCCCGCGCTGCTCCCCTATAACGCCCGCTTTGTCGCCTGGTTGCGGCGGCAGAAGGCGGCTGGACGCGAGATCATCCTCGTCACCGCGTCGAACGATAAATTCGCAACGGCTATCGCGCGCCATCTCCGCCTGTTCGACGCCGTCATCGCCAGCGACGAGCGAGCCAATCTGAAAGGCCGCCGCAAGCTCGAGCGCCTTGTCGAGGAATTCGGCGAGAAGCAGTTCGACTACGCCGCCAATGGCCGCGTCGATATCCCCGTCTGGCGCAGCGCGGCGCGCGCCATCGTGGTCAATCCCCAGGCCGGCGTGCGCACTGCTGCCCAGTCCCTGGGCAATGTGGACCGGTTGTTTGACGACCGCGACAGCGGCTTCATGTCAGCTCTGCGCGCCATGCGGCTGCATCAGTGGCTCAAGAATCTGCTGGTTTTTGTGCCGCTCATTATGGCGCACCGCATGCTCGAGCCCGCATTGGTGCTCGATGCGGCCATCGCCTTCCTCGCCTTCAGCCTTTGCGCATCGAGCGTCTACCTGCTCAATGACCTCGTCGATTTGCCCGCCGACAGGCAGCACCCGACCAAACGCAACCGCCCGCTCGCATCGGGCAACATGTCCATTGCTTTGGCAACCGGCCTCATTCCGCTGCTGCTTGCTTCGTCGCTGGCGCTCTCGCTGCTATTGCCGTCTGCCTTCCTGCTGGTGATTGGCGGTTACTATCTCGCAACTGTCGCCTATTCCTTTTACGTGAAGCGCACACTGCTGTTCGACGTGATCGCACTTGCCGGACTGTTCACGTCGCGCATCATCGCCGGCGGCGCGGCGGTTGCCATTCCGATCTCCTTCTGGCTACTGGCCTTCTCCATGTTCCTCTTCCTCAGCCTCGCGCTGGTAAAGCGGTATGTGGAATTGCGCAGCCTGCCACGCGCCGCCAATGGCCGCGCAGCAGGGCGCGGTTACAAGGCCGTCGATCTGGAGAGCATGTCGCAATTCGGCATCGCCAGCGGCTACATGGCCGTGCTGGTTCTGGCGCTCTACATCGACAGCAAGGCGGTGAACCTGCTTTACGGCCATCCGGAAATCATCTGGTTTCTGTGTCCGCTCGTTCTTTATCTTGTCAGCCGTATCTGGCTCCTCGCCCGCCGCGGCGAGATGCATGATGATCCTATCGTCTTCGCGCTCACTGACCGGCGGTCGCAGCTCATCGCCGTTGCGGGCGCCCTGCTTCTTGTGGCGGCGACGCTGTGAGCGCCATTCCCTACAGGTCCTGGGGACAGGCTGCTTCGGCCGGGCAAAAGGCGATCAAGCTGGTGCGGCGCGAGATGCCCCTGCCGCTCGATCCCACTTCCGCCGTGACCTGCCTCCCCTATGGCAATGGCCGCAGCTATGGCGACAGCTGTCTCAACGGCGGCGGCCTGCTGCTCGACTGCCGTGGCCTCGACCGTCTCATTTCATTTGACGACGCGACCGGCATACTGCGCTGCGAGGCCGGTATGCTCCTCTGCGACATCACCCGCATCACGCTCCCCAAGGGCTGGTTCCTGCCGGTCACGCCCGGCACCGAGCTTGTGACGATCGGCGGCGCCATCGCCAATGACGTCCACGGCAAGAACCATCACCGCGCCGGCACCTTCGGACACCATGTGCGCGCATTTGAACTCCTGCGTTCCGATGGCAGCCGCCGGCTCTGCACGCCAACCGAGAACCCGGACTGGTTTCGCGCCACTGTCGCCGGGCTCGGGCTGACCGGCGTTATCACATGGGCCGAAATTCAGCTCCGCCCCGCAGATGGCGCCTTCATCGATCAGGAGACGATCCGCTTCCGCTCGCTCGACGAGTTCTTCAGCCTGTCGCGCGAGTCTGGTCCAAAGTTTGAGTACACCGTCGCCTGGGTCGATTCACTTGCGTCCGGCCGCTCGTTTGGCCGTGGCCTGTTCATGCGTGGCAATCATGCGCAAACCAACGCGACAGACCCCGTCGCTCTCAATGGCGCGCATTTGCGCATCCCCTTTGAGCCTCCGGTTTCTCTCATCAACCGGTGGACGCTGAAGGCATTCAACGAGTTCTATTACCGCCGGCAAATCCGCCGGCGCAGCCGGCGTCTCACCCACTACCGGACATTCTTCTATCCGCTCGATGGCATCGGCGACTGGAACCGCCTCTATGGACCTCGCGGCCTTGTCCAGCACCAGTCGGTGTTGCCCCATGCGACCGCCGCCGATGCAGTCGCTGAAATGCTGGAGCGCGCGCGCCGAGCCGGCCATGCCTCTTTCCTGACCGTGCTCAAGGAATTCGGCGACCATCCCGCCGCCGGGCTGATGTCGTTCCCCCGTGCCGGCTACACGCTCGCCCTCGACTTTGCCTCTTTGGGTCCGGGCACATCGGCGCTGCTGGACGAACTGGACGCCGTCACGCTCCAGGCCGGTGGCGTGGTGAACATCTACAAGGACGGCCGCATGAGCGCGGAAACATTCCAGGCGTTCTATCCCCGCTGGCGCGAACTCGCTGCATTCGCGGACCCCTGCTTCATGTCCGACTTCTGGCGGCGCGTCACGGCCGGAGCACGTACATGACCCCGCTGGCAAATCAGTCCACTTCAGCAGCCGGTTCCGACCACTTCCTGCTCTGGCTGTCGGGAGCGGTCGTCGCCGCGCATCTCGCCATTGTCGGCTTGCTTCCAGGCCTCACGGAGCGCTTTCAGCTCGGAGACCGCGCCTGGGACCGCAGCGCCAAGCTCGACGAGTTGCTCGCTCAGACCAATCTGGATGGGGTTTTGGCGATTCTTTTCCGCTTCGACGCGCCCGGCGACTATATATTGTTCCTGCCCGCCTATGCGCTCGCGGGACCTGCCGGGGTCATCGCCCAGAATGTGCTGCTGCTGCTGGTCGGGCTCTATTACCTGCACCTTCTTTGCGAAACGTGGTTCTCAACGGCCATAGCGCGCCTGGCCTGCATCACCTGGCTGCTCCTGCCGGCAACAACCTTCCACCCCCACGCCTTCGTCTCGGAGGCCATCTGCAATCCCCTGCTGATTGCGGCGACGTGGTACGCCGCCCGGATGCTTGCCGGCGAGCGCGCCGAACTCCGGGACGCCGTCC
>JAYZVT010000139.1:0-2834 GCA_036155355.1 Pseudomonadota bacterium | reverse complement strand
GGCAGATATGAAGGTCAGTCCCGCCGCCAGCAGCGCGTCGTTGGAAATGCCTTCGCCGGATTCGATCGCATCGAAGGTTGTCAGCAGTCCCGCGCCCGCGATTGCCGGAATGCCAAGTACGAAGGAGAAGCGCGCGGCTTCCGCCCGCTGATATCCCAGGAACCGCGCCGCCGTCATGGTGATGCCGGAGCGGCTGGTGCCGGGGATCAGCGCCATGGCCTGCGCCAGCCCGATGATCATTGCCGAGCGGAAGGTAATGTTCTCCAGCTTCAGCTTCTGCACGCCGAGCATATCGGCGGCGAGCAGCAGCACGCCGAAGATCAGCGCGTTCCACGCCACCACTTCCACGCCGCGCAGCTTGTCGAGCATTCCGGTCGATTTCAGGATCAGGCCGAAAAGCACCGCGGGCACCGTCGCCGCGGCCACATAGACGGCGAGCCGCGCCTCCGCCGACCACTTCAGCCGTGCCAGATGCAGCGCCCCGCGCAGCATGGCCAGCACGTCTCGCCAGAAATAGACAATGATCGCCGCCAGCGATCCTACATGCACCATGACATCGGTGATGAGCCCCTGGTCCTTCCAGTGGGTGATCGCGGGTATGAGGATGAGGTGGCCCGACGACGAGATCGGCAGGAATTCAGTGATGCCCTGGACAAGCGCAAGAACAACGATCTGTTCAAGCGGCATTCCGACCTCCCAGTCCGCTGCGGCTTGCCGCTACCGGTCCGTGGTTCTATACCGGACACAAGCTTGGCCGCGATAGTGTGAAATTCCAGTGACCGCCGGCCCAACCCCTGAGCCCATGCCCACGCTCGTCCACTATCCGCTCTGCCCTTATTCCCGATCCATCCGGCTTGCGCTCGCCGAATGCGGCGTCGACGCGGTGCTTGAGGAACAGCGCCCCTGGAGTTGGGACGAGGATCTGCTCAAGGTCAATCCCGCCGCCAGCATGCCCATGTGGCGCGAGGACAAGGGACCGACCGTGTGCGGCGCCTATGCGATTTCCGAATATCTCTCGGAGAAGGGCATTGGGGCGGGTGGCGATCCACGCGCCTTCGCCTTCTTCCCCGGCGATGCCGGCGAGCGCGCCGAAGTGCGGCGTGTCACCGAGTGGTTTCACCGCAAGTTCGACGCCGAGGTCAGCGCCTATCTGCTCGGCGAGAAGCTGCATCGCCGCTTCGATGCCTCGCGCGGCGGCTCTCCCGACATGGACATGGTTCGGGCCGGACAGGCAAACCTGCGCTACCACCTGACCTACATCCGTCACCTGGTTTCGCAGCGCAACTGGCTGGCCGGAGAGCATCTCAGCTTCGCCGACCTGTCCGCAGCCGCGCATCTCTCCTGCATCGACTATCTCGGCGACGTGCCATGGGACACCGCGGGCCCGGCGCGGGACTGGTATGCGCGCATCAAGTCGCGGCCGTCCTTCCGCACCTTGCTGGGAGATGCGGTGCCGGGCATGTCGCCGCCGCCCGCTTATGCTGACCCGGACTTCTGACATGGGCGTGTCCCGCGCGGCACCATTGCGCGAGGCATTGCGCGCCCGCGCCCGCAACGCGGGATTTGACGTCGTCCGCTTCACCACGCCCCACTCCATTCCGCTGGCCTCGCAGCGCCTCGCTGATTTCGTCGGCGCCGGCCGTCATGGCGACATGGAGTGGATGGAAGCCAATGCCGGACGGCGCGCCGACCCGGCGGTGCTTTGGCCGCAGGCCCGCTCGGTGATCGTGCTGGGGCTGAATTACGGTCCCGCCGCCGATCCGCTGGACGTATTGCAGCAGCCCGCGCGCGGCGCGATCTCGGTCTACGCCCAGGGCCGCGACTATCACGACGTGGTCAAGGGCAAGCTCAAGCAGGTGGCGCAGTGGCTCCATGCGAAGGAGGGCGCGGAGGTCAAGGTGTTCGTCGATACCGCCCCGGTGATGGAGAAGCCGCTGGCGGAAGCGGCCGGCGTCGGCTGGCAGGGCAAGCACACGAATCTCGTCTCGCGTGAATTTGGCTCCTGGCTGTTCCTCGGCAGCATCTTTACTACCGCACGCTTCGAGCCTGATGAAGCTCACGGCGATCATTGCGGCGACTGCACGCGCTGTCTCGACATCTGCCCGACGAAGGCTTTCCCCGCGCCCTACCAGCTCGATGCGCGCCGCTGCATTTCCTATCTGACCATCGAGCACAAGGGGCACATCGCGCGTGAGTTCCGTGAGCCCATGGGTAACCGCATATTCGGCTGCGACGACTGTCTCGCCATATGTCCGTGGAACAAGTTCGCCAGCGAGGCCCGCGAGGCGCGGCTCGCCGCGCGGCCGGAACTGGATGTTCCCGGCCTTGCCGGGCTGCTCGCTCTTGACGATGCGGGATTCCGCGCCCGCTTCGCCGGAACGCCCGTCCGCCGCGCCGGGCGTGACCGCTTCCTGCGTAACGTGCTCATCGCAGCGGGCAATTCCGGTGACGCTTCGCTTGCCGGACCGGTGATCGCATTGATCGGCGATGCGTCGCCGCTGGTGCGCGCCATGGCGGTGTGGGCGGCGCGCAGGCTGTGCCCGGAAAGCAGACTACTTGCGTTGCGCGCAACGCATCTCGACGCGGAGCCTGATCCTTCCGTGCGGGCCGAGTGGGACGCGGCGGCATGAGCAATCTGCTCTGCATCGGACTTGGCTATTCCGCGCGTGTGCTTGCGGCGCGGATGGTTGCGAAGGGCTGGGCCGTCGCCGGGACGGCGCGCGGCGGCGACGGCGTGGCGCGCATCGCCGCACTTGGCTATGAGGGCATCTGCTTCGACGGAAGCCGCCCATCGCCCGGGATTCAGGCGTCGCTTGCAACCGCCACGCACCTGC
>JAYZVT010000138.1:0-3615 GCA_036155355.1 Pseudomonadota bacterium | reverse complement strand
GTCCGGAGCATTGCCGCCGCGCGTTTCGGGATCGTATTTGCAGCGCAGCTCCACGATCTCGCCCGCCTTGTTCTTCACCGCATCCCGGCAGGTGATGAAGTAGCCATAGCGCAGCCTGACCTCGCGCCCCGGCGCCAGCCGGAAGAACTTCTTCGGCGGATCTTCCCTGAAGTCGTCCCGCTCGATCCATAGTTCGCGCGAGAATGGGACCCTGCGCGTGCCGCTCGCCGGGTCCTCCGGGTTGTTGACCGCGTCCAGTTCCTCGCTCTTTCCCTCGGGGTAGTTCTCGATCACCACCTTGAGCGGGTTGAGCACCGCCATGCGCCGCTGCGCGGACTTGTTCAGCAATTCGCGCACGCAATGCTCAAGCAGGGCCGTCTCCACCACGTTGTCTGACTTGGTGATGCCGACCCGCTGGGCGAAGTCGCGGATAGCCGCCGGCGGAAAGCCGCGCCGCCGCAGGCCCCGGATGGTGGGCATGCGCGGATCGTCCCAGCCCGAGACATGCTTTTCGGTGACGAGCTGGTTCAGCCGCCGCTTGGACAGCATGGTGTGGGTCAGGTTGAGCCGGGAGAACTCGTATTGGCGCGGGCGCGAAGGCGTCGGCAGGTTCTCGATGTACCAGTCGTAGAGCGGCCGGTGATCGGCGAATTCCAGCGTGCACAGGGAGTGGGTGATCTTCTCGATGGCATCCGACTGGCCATGGGCAAAGTCGTATGTCGGGTAGATGCACCACTTGTCGCCGGTGCGCGGATGGGCGGCATGGAGGATGCGGTACATGACCGGATCGCGCAGGTTGATATTGCCCGAGCCCATGTCGATGCGCGCGCGCAGCACCCGTTCGCCATTGGCGAACTCGCCGGCCCGCATCCGCCGGAACAGGTCTAGGCTCTCTTCCGCCGTGCGGCCGCGCCAGGGGCTATTTTTGCCCGGCTCCGTCAGCGTGCCGCGATATTCGCGGATCTGGTCTGGCGACAGGTCGTCCACATAGGCCTTGCCCTCGCGGATGAGGTGCTCTGCCCATTCATAGAGCGTCTCGAAGTAGTCCGAGGCGAAGTAGAGGTGCTTGCCCCAGTCGAAGCCGAGCCAGCGCACATCCTCCTGTATGCTCTCGATATATTCGTGCTCTTCCTTGGTCGGGTTGGTGTCGTCCATGCGCAGATGGCAGCGCCCGCCGAACTCGGCCGCGACGCCGAAATTCAGGCAGATCGACTTGGCATGGCCGATATGAAGATAGCCGTTGGGTTCGGGCGGAAAGCGCGTGACCACCGACTTGACCCGGCCCTCGGCCAGATCGGATGCGATGACTTCGCGAATGAAATCGCGCCCGCGCTCCTCGGCTGCCATATCGGGTCGGTTCATCGCTATGTCCGCTGACGGTGCGCGTGGGAAATGGATGGCTGGGGCGCAGGGATTCGAACCCCAATATCTCGGTCCAGAGCCGAGCGTAATGCCATTATACGACGCCCCAAATGCGCCAGCCGGCCACGGCCCAAACCGCCGCGCCGTGTGAGGCGCGTTTCTAGCAACACGGGATTCCCGATGCAAGCCGACCGCCCTGGCGGATGCCTGAATTTTCCACGCTTGCCGGGGCTGCCCTTACTGGGGCTTCAACTTTTCGCCGATCGCGCTAGAATTAACGCACCAGGGGTGAGTGGGCGCCGCCGGTCCGGCGTCAGGAGGGCATCATGAGGTGGCAAGGCATACTCTTCACGCTGTTTCTGGTCTTGGCAGTGGGCGCGCAAGAGAGCGCGGTGGCGGCCCAGAAGGTCGCCCTTGTCATTGGCAACTCGACCTACAAGCACGCCACCGAACTCAAGAATCCCCGCAATGACGCCACCGACCTGGCCACGGCTCTGGAGCGCCTCGGCTTCAAGGTCGTTCCCGGCTTCGATCTCGACAAGCGCGAGATGGAGCGCAAGATCCGCGAGTTTTCCACGCATCTGTCCGGTGCCGATGTGGCGCTGTTTTTCTATGCCGGCCACGGTTTGCAGGTGTCGGGCCAGAACTATCTGGCTCCGGTGGACGCCCGGCTGTCGGATGACGCCGATCTGGATTTCGAGACCGTTCCCCTCGGGCTGGTGCTGCGCCAGATGGAGCGCGACTCCAAGACCAACATCGTCTTTCTCGATGCCTGCCGCGACAATCCATTGGCGCGCAACCTGGCGCAGTCCATGGGCACCCGTTCGGCGGCCGTTGGCCGCGGTCTGGCGCGCATCGAGACCGGCGTTGGCACCATGATTGCTTTTGCCACGCAGCCGGGCAACGTGGCGCTGGACGGCACCGGCCGCAACAGTCCCTTTACCGCCGCGCTGCTCAACAACATCGCCTTGCCGGGACTGGACATCAGCCAGATGATGATCGGCGTGCGCCGTCAGGTCATCGAGGTGACTGGCGGCAAGCAGGTGCCTTGGGAGCATTCGTCGCTGACCGGGCAGTTCTTCTTCTCGGGCAAGGTCACGGTGGAGGTGAAGAAGCCCGAGCGCACCGAGCCGGAGACGGGCGGCGGCGGTACGTCCAAGCCCAACGAAGCAGCCCAGGCCTGGGCGACGGTGCAGGAGACCAAGAGCCGCGCCGTGCTGCAGACCTTCATCGACAGCTTTCCTGGTACCGTCTATGCGGAGTTCGCCAAGGCGCGCCTCAAGGAAATGGGACCGCAGGTCGCCGCCGTACCCAAGCCCGAGCCCGTCCGGCCGCCCGAGCCGGACCGTCCCTCAGGTAGCGGCGCTTCGGCGGATGCGGAGAAGATCGCCGCCGAAGCCGAGAATTACTATTGGGGGCAGGGCGGCGTGCAGAAAGATCTGCAGCGTTCGTTCAAGCTGGCGCGCGAGGCCGCCGAGAAGGGATCCGGCACCGGCATGTTCCGCATCGCCTGGATGTACGACTCCGGCGAGGGCGTCGCTGAGGACAATGTGGAGGCCGCCCGCTGGTACAAGCAGGCCGCGGACAAGGGTAACACCGCCGCCATGTCCAATCTCGGCGCTCTTTACGAACATGGCGAAGGCGTGCCGAAGGATCTGCGCGAGGCTTTCCGTCTCTACAAGAAGGCGGCCGAGATGGGTCACGCGCTGGCCATGTCCAACCTCGGCATGATGTATGAGTTCGGACGTGGCACCGCCACGGACCAGAAGGAATCCATCCGCTGGTACACCAAGTCGTCGGAATGGGGAGAGGCCGAGGCGATGACCAATCTGGGCCTTGCCTATTACAACGGCCGTGGCGTCAGGAAGGACTTCCGCGAGGCGATCAAGCTGTTCCTCAAGGCTGCCGACAAGGGTGAAGCCGACGCGCTTTACAGCCTTGCCCTCATGTATGAGGAGGGCCAGGGCGTGGGCAAGGATGCCACCACGGCCGCCTCCTATATGCTGCGGGCGCTCAAGGCCGGCGAGGAGGACTCCTACAAGGAGATGCGCACCAACGCCAACGCCTGGAGCGTGCAGTTCCGCCGCGAATTGCAGCGGCTGATGCAGCAGGAGGGTGTCTATAGCGGCGCCATCGACGGCCAGTTCGGCCCCGGGACGATCCAGGCGGTGGAGGCCCTCCCGGGCCGCTGAGGGCCTTGGGTTGACCGGCGCTGACACCTCGTGGGGCGGCGCTGCGCCGCGCCCTCTCCGC
>JAYZVT010000137.1:0-2776 GCA_036155355.1 Pseudomonadota bacterium | reverse complement strand
GTTGATGCGTCAGAACGGTAATCCCGGGCTCCTTGGCCAGCTTGATGTCCGGCGTGACGAGGAAGGGTTGCATCGTGAAACAGGCATCGGGACTCTCGAGACCCTCACGCGTACGCATGAACGCCCTCAGGGGGGAAGCCGGTAAGTTCAAAAAGCCGGTGCGCGCCGTCAGATACAGCAATCCCTGCCACATGGCGCCGAGCCCGCGTGCGCGCTCGTTGAAGGTCACGTTATGGCGGCCGACATACCACTTCATGCGCGGCGCCCAATGGTCCCGCAGGTTCTCGCCAACGCCCGGGAGATCGTGCTGCACGGCAATTCCCAGATCCTGCAGACGGGCTGCCTGGCCGACGCCCGACAACTCCAGCAGTTGCGGCGAGGCGATCGAGCCCGCCGAGACGAACACTTCGCGTCCCGCCTTCGCCTCGCGCCGCTCGCCTTTCACGCGATAGGCGACGCCCGTGCAGCGCCGCCCTTCGAACAGAAGGCGCTCCGCGGCGGCGTCGGTCTCGATGATGAGATTCGGGCGGCTGCGTGCGGGCTCGAGATAACAGGCCGCAGTGCTCATGCGCCGACCATTCCGGATCGACGCCTGGGTCATGGCGATGCCTTCCTGGACCGCTCCGTTGTAGTCCGGATTTGCGTCGAGCCCGACCGTATTCGCCGCGGCAAAGAAACTGTCGTAGAGGCGCCCCTTCTCGTCGATATCGGAGACCTTCAACGGACCGCTGCGGCCGCGGTAATCTCCTTCACCGCCGTCGTAGCTTTCCATGTCACGGAAGATCGGCAGCACATCGGAATAGCTCCAGCCCCGGTTTCCAAGCTGTGCCCAGTGATCATAGTCCTGGCGCTGGCCGCGCACCCAGACCATGCCATTGATGGCGCTCGATCCGCCCAGCATGCGTCCGCGGGGAACGGGTATCGCGCGCCCGCCGGTGTTCGCTTCCGGCACGGACTCGTAGAGCCAGTTGACCCCCGGCTGGTTGATGAACCGTGCGAAGCTGATCGGCACGCGTGAAAGCGGGTGAGTCTTGCCGCCGGCCTCCAGGAGCAGAACCCGGTATCGGCCATTCTCGGACAAGCGGCTCGCGAGGACGGATCCTGCCGATCCCGCCCCCACGACAATGTAGTCGACGGTCAAACCTGACATTCACTCCTCCCCGAACTTTGGCGTCTCCGTACCCGAGCTTCGCCCGCCCGGCCTCCTGGCGCAGGACAAGCAAAGCCTTTCGGCCGGCTTCTTCTGTTTTTCGTCAAGCGTCTCAGCGGCGCACCCTGATGGCGCGCTGCATCGATGCCCATTTACACGTTCACGTCATGTTGCGCAGTGCAGAATTCCCCTCCGGCAACCGCCCATCTCTTTGGGAATGATGCGAATGGAGCAGCGAACCGCATGATTGTCTATCACGCATCTGATCCATCTGCCCCGCGAGAGGGTTGCCGCCCTCCATCCTCAGCAGACTTCGCATCGAGTTGCATCGTCATCGATTGCGACATGTTCACCGATCAGGGCCGGGCTCGCTTGGCTGCGCCACCGCGACGCACATCGGGCCCGTTAGGTGCGCCGCAGCATCTGGCGCGATAGAGTCCTATTTCAAGCAGCACACGTGAGCGACAGGAGCATGCGATGACGAAGGAAACGGGAACGTCGCTCGTGCGGAGAGATCAAGGTGCGCTTGCAGCAACGGACCCCGATTCCACCATGCTGCGGCCGCACGCGCTGGCGGCGCTTGGGCGACGGCTTCTCGCGCACGATTCCTACACTTCCGAAGCGCTCGTCGAACTTCTCGACAGGGTCAGTCATGCGTCTCTCGCCCAGGTCACGATGGGCCTTTCACCTGCATCGCTCGCGGGGGCCTATCTCGACTGGGCCGCTCACCTCTCCTACGCGCCCGGCAAGCGGTTGCAGCTCAGCGAAGCCGCCGTGCGCAAATGGATGCAGATCCAGGTGTTCGCGCTCAACTGCATTCTGTCGGCGGGACGGGCCGAATGTCCGGTGCAGCCGGCACCGCACGATCGGCGGTTCGCTGGCGAGGAATGGCAGAAATGGCCCTTCAACGTCTTTGCGCAATCGCATCTTCTGGCCCAGCAATGGTGGCAGGTCGCGACCACGGGTGTGCCCGGCGTCTCGGCTCAGCACGAGCGCGTCCTGCAGTTCGGCGCTCGCCAGATTCTCGACGTGTTCGCGCCATCCAACTTCGTGGCGACCAACCCGGAGATCCTCGCCTACACCGCACAGCAGGGCGGCCAGAATTTCGTGCGCGGGCTACAGAATTTCCTCGAGGACTGGGACCGGCAGGCAAGTGGCAGGCCACCGGTCGGCGCCGAAAACTATCTTCCGGGTCGTGAGGTCGCCGTCACACCCGGCAAGGTCGTCTTCCGCAACCGGCTGATCGAGCTCATCCAGTATTCACCGACAACGCCGAACGTGCGGGCCGAGCCGATCCTGATCGTGCCGGCATGGATCATGAAGTACTACATCCTCGATCTTTCCCCGAACAATTCGATGATCAAGCACCTCGTCGACAACGGGCACACGGTGTTCTGCATTTCCTGGCATAACCCCGGCTCGGAGGATCGCGAACTCAGCCTCGACGATTACCGGCGCCTCGGCGTGATGGCCGCGCTCGATGCCGTGCAGCAGATTGTGCCGGACACGAAAGTGCATGGCGTCGGATACTGTCTTGGCGGAACGCTTCTCGCCATCGCCGCGGCGGCGCTGGCCCGCAACGAGGGCACGCCGTTTGCGAGCCTCACGTTCCTCGCCGCCCAGATC
>JAYZVT010000136.1:0-7591 GCA_036155355.1 Pseudomonadota bacterium | reverse complement strand
CCCGGGCGTCAATCGTATGCGCTCGGTTCCACGCGGCACGGTGGGATAGTTGATCGGCTGCACATATATTCCGAAGCGGTCCATTAGGGCGTCGGTGAGCTGTTTGCAGCGCACGGGGTCTCCCACCATCACCGGTACAATGTGGCTGGGGTTGTCCATCACCGGCAGGCCGGCGTCCTGCAGCCTGCGCTTGAGGGTGCGCGCGCGCTCTTGCTGGGCCGAGCGTTCCGCATGGCTCTGCTTGAGATGGCGCACGCTGGCCAGTGCTCCCGCGACGATGGCAGGCGCCAGCGACGTGGTGAAGATAAATCCGGCCGCGTAAGAGCGGATCGCATCGACGATTGACGGCCTGGCGGCGATATAGCCGCCCATGAGACCAAATGCCTTGGCGAGGGTGCCCTCGACAACGTCAACCTGGTCCATGACACCGTCGCGCTCGGCCACTCCGCCGCCGCGTGGGCCATACATACCGACTGCATGCACCTCATCAAGATAGGTCAGCGCATTGTACTTGCGCGCCAGCGCACAAATGTCCGCTATGGGAGCGATATCCCCGTCCATGGAATAGACGGACTCGAAGGCAATGATTTTCGGCGTGTCGAGGCTGTATTCCCTCAGCTGCGACTCCAGGTCGGCAAGATCATTGTGCCGCCAGATCCGCTTGGGACCGCCGCCATGGCGGATGCCTTCGATCATTGAGGCGTGGTTCATGGCATCGGAAAAGATCACGCACCCAGGAAGGAGACGCACCAGAGTCGAAAGGGATGCGTCGTTGGCCACATAACCGGACGTAAAGAGTAGGGCGGCACCCTTGCCATGAAGATCGGCAAGCTCGCGCTCCAGCTCGACGTGATAATGTGTCGTTCCGGAGATATTCCGGGTACCGCCGGAGCCCGCACCCACGTCGTCGATGGCGGCGTGCATGGCATCAAGCACGACCGGATGCTGGCCCATGCCGAGATAGTCGTTGCTGCACCAGACCTTGATGTCGCGCTGTCCCTCTCCGCGATAGTGAGTAGCGCTTGGAAAAGCACCGCGATGACGGCGGATATCTGCGAATTGCCGATATCGCCCCTCCTGCTTCAGGGCGCGAAGTGCCTGGTCGAATTTCGCGTTGTAGTCCATCGCACTTCACAACCCCGCTGCTCAGCTACAGACCGCAATATGGAGGCCGGCTGGGCCGATTTCATGAGCCAAGACCGGTATTTGACCAGAATTTCTTTTCCGGACAACTATTTCCGTGCATTTGACCAAATCAACCATATGCATGGAATCGAGCCATTCGACGCACCCTGAGCAATTAGCGGGCCCGAATAGCCTAATAAGCGCCCGCGGCCGATCCGACGCCATCGCGCTGATACAGGTCGCGGCGGAAGTTGACCACGCCATCGGGGGTGGCCCAGGCGGTGATGTAGGCGAAATAGACCGGAGTCTGGCGCTTGAGCTTGACATCCTTGCGTTCGCCCGACTGCTCGATCTGGCGCACGGCCTCCACGTCCCAGCCCTGCGTGTCTTCAAGAAGCCAAGCGACAAGCTCATGCACATTTTGCACGCGCACGCAGCCGGAGCTGTGCGCGCGGAAATTCCGCCCAAACAGGCTCTTGGATGGCGTGTCGTGCATGTAAACTGAATGGGCATTGTGGAAGTTGATCTTCACGAAGCCCATGGAGTTGTCCTCCCAGGGCAACTGGCGATAGGCGTAGCCATAGACGGCCTGCGACGACCAATTGATCTTCTGGGAGTCCAGCTTGCGGCCGTTGCCGTCATAGGCCTCAATCTTGAAGTCGGCGAGAATGTCCTTGCCGGCGCGCGCGTACTGGCGGGCCTTGGGCACAAGGTCCTTGCGGACGATGCTCTGGGGCACGTGCCAGTAGGGATTGAAGTTGATCTCGTGGATGGAACTGCGCAGCAACGGCGTCTGGCGGTCAATCTTGCCGACGACCGCGGCATGGCGCGACACCACCTCATTGTTGAGCACCGCTTCGATCTGCGCCGAAGGCACGTTAACAAGCACATAACGCTTGGAGGCCGACTTGGACAAGGTGCTGACGCGGCCCAAATTCACCTGGAGCTGGCGCAGCCGCGCCGTCGCCGGCACGTTCATCGCCAGGACTGTTGCCTTGTCCACATAACCATGCGGCGTGATCCCGTGGCGGATCTGGAACCTTTGCACCGCAGCCTCGATATAGCCGTCGTACCGCGACGCGTAGCCCCCCTGCAGGATGAGATCGCCCGAGGCGGCCAGGCGATCCTGGAGCAATTCAAGCGTGGATCCCTGGGCGCCGGGCCGCAGCTCTTCCATTGGCAATGACTTCCAGCCGCCCTTGGAGACGATTTCCGAGTAGCGCTTGATGGCTTCCTTGATCGGGCCGAGGTTGTCGGCAGTTATGGTTGGAAGGCCGGTCGGCGGCTGGGCTTCCCATTCGCGCGCCCTCGACGGGTCGAAGGTGACCGTTCCGCCAATGGGACGCTCCCAACCTGACCGCTTCCAGCGGTCGGCGATGACGTCGCCCCACGCAGGTCCAGTGATGGCAAGCAGGCAGAGAAGGCCCGAAAGGGCCACCGCTGGCCGTGGCAGGCCCTCGCGACTGATGATCGCGCGCCCTGGCATCAATTTCGTGCTCCCGTCCGGCGGCGGGCCCGGCTGGCGCCAGACCCAAGTCTTGTCTTTGCCCCCGCAGATTAGACGACTCGGGCAGGATATAGGAACAGTTCACCGGCACGTGAAGAGTCAAAATGATGTGTATTCACTGCCAGGCTGGGGAAAACAGATGCAAGCCGAAAAAAAGCGCCCCGGAGCAGGAGCTCCGGGGCAGGCTGACAAATTTGATACGGCGAAAAGCCTCTAGAGCCTGTAGCGGATCTGGTCGGCCCAGAAGCGCTCCAGCTTCATCAGCGTGTTGTTCAGTGGCTCGAGCTTCTCGGGCTGAATATCACCCACCTGCTCAAGCGAATTCATCTGGCGCTCGTAGAGCTTCGAGATAACGTCGCTCACTTCGCGGCCCTTGTCCGTCAGGCGGACACGCACCGAGCGGCGGTCCGACTCACAGCGCTCGTGATGGATATATCCGGAGTCCACGAGCTTCTTGAGATTGTAGGACACGTTCGAGCCGAGATAGTAACCGCGGCTCTTCAGTTCACCCGCGGTCAGTTCGGCTTCGCCGATGTTGAAAAGAAGCAGCGCCTGAACGCTGTTCACATCGCTGCGGCCGAGCCGCTCGAACTCATCCTTGATCACGTCCAGCAGGAGACGATGCAACCGCTCGATCATCCGCAAAGACTTGATGTACTCCCCCTGCAGGCCGGTCTTCGCCGGTGCGGGGTCATGCTTATAGTCCAACGCCACGCTCATAATCCTGCCCCTGTTTTTAGACACACGTTCCCTGTTATGTGGGCGCAAGGTACAGGAGCCCGACTAAGATCGGCTTAAGCCGAAGGCCTAAAATTGCATTAATGCAGCCGCTAAAATTAAGTGCGAGCGACCTGGACTCCGCGCGTTCCTTGGGTTTCAGGAATAGGGATTGGCAAGCGCGAATTCGCCGTCCGGCAATGGTGCAAAAAGGGCGTCGATATCGGCGTCGGACACGTCCTCCAGCTTCGCCGGATTCCAGGCTGGCTTCCTGTCGCGGTCTATCAGCGCGGCGCGGACGCCTTCGTAGAATTCGCTCCCCTGCAGGAACCGGCGCGCCAACCGGTATTCGATCCTGAGCGCTTCATCGAGGCCGATGGACGGGCCCATGCGCATCTGGCGGAAAGCGACCTTGAGGCCGGTGGGCGACTTTGTGCGGATATCCGCAGCCACGGAAGACGCCCAGCCGGCGTGGTCACCCTTTTCGGCATCAAGGGCGGCGAGAATGGCTTCCACGCTGGCGCCGGAGAAAATCCTGTCGATTAGGGGCTGCACGGTCTCCAGGTCTCCCCTGCCGGGATCGGCATGAAAGCCGTCCAGCAGCGGATCGACTGGCTCCGCCTCGCTGAGGCCTTCGATGATCGCGTCATGGTGATCCGGCGCTATGCAATGGGTGACGAGACCAAGCCGGAAAGCGTCGGCTGCGCCGACCTGTCGTCCGGTGAGCGCCAGATACATGCCGGTCTGTCCGGTCAGGCGTGACAAAAACCAGGTTGCGCCCACATCAGGAAAGAAGCCGATGGCCGTCTCGGGCATGGCGAAGCTGTAGCCCGGCCCCGCGACGCGGTGCGTGCCATAGATACTGATGCCCACGCCTCCGCCCATGACGATACCGTCGATCAGCGCCACGTGCGGTTTGATAAAGCGGTCAAGCGACCAGTTATGCTGATATTCGATCCCGTAAAGACGCAGGATCGTCTCCATGTCACCCCTGCGGTTCCACTCGTAGAGGGCTTTGATGTCGCCCCCGCCGCAGAAGGCGCGACCCCCGGCGGACCGCATGACCACGGCGTAAATATCCGGATCGGCGGCCCATTCCACATAGCGCCGTTCAAGCGCCTCGATCATGTCGTAGGTAAGCGCATTGAGGGCCTGGGGTCGGTTCAAGGTCACCAGGCCGCAGCGGTTGCGCTTCTCGATCAGGATATCGGGGTCTTTCCCGGCATTCATTGGGCGTATCCGGGCACAAAATGCCCCTGAGGTTGTTAAGGCCGGGCGGCAGCTATACATCCCGCGGGGGAAACCACAAGGCGCGATCGCTGCAGCACGGCGTCACGGGGTCGACGGAGACACGCATGGGCAGGCTACACAGCAGGGCGGCCCGCAGGCTCGGCCTGATTGCCTGCATCCTGCCGCTTGGGACATGGCAGCCTGCGCGCGCCCAGGAGCCTGCTGCCATTCCACCGCTTCCACTCCCAAGCCCGGCCCGGCCTGCCATTCAGCCAGCCCCTCTGCCACCTGCGGGGCAACCTGCAAATCCCGCTGAGCACGTGGCTCTGCCCTGGACGGACGAGGAACTGGACGGCGAGCGGACCCGTTGCGATGCCCTGCTTGCCGGTCTCGATATTGCCTATGAGACCCAGCTTCCGCTGCGCGAAGGACGCTGTGGTGCGGCCATCCCGCTGAAGATTACGTCAATTGGCAGGAACCCAGCCGTCTCCATTGGAGGCACCGCGCTGCTCAATTGCGAAATGGCGGCAATGCTGGCTGTATGGATTCGTGATGAATTGCAGCCTGCGGCCATATCCCTGCTCGGCTCGCCAGTGGCGCGGCTGACCAGCGTCTCCTCCTATGTGTGCCGCAACCGGTATGGCAGCCGCGACCAGCCGGTCAGCGAGCACGCCTTCGCGAACGCTTTCGACATCGCCTCGTTCGAGACGGCTGTGGGGCAGAAGATCACCGTCCTGGATCACTGGACCATTGCACCTCCCGACATTCCATTGCCACTGCGCAAGCCGACACTGGTCGAGCGCGGCCTGCTGCCAAGCGCCGAGGCGGCGATCAAGTCACCAACCCCGGCCGAGGCCGCACCGAGCGGGACTCTGGTCACGCCGGCCGTGGCGGGCACGCGCGAGGCGCTGCAGCCGGCGCCCGCGCCCGAAGCTCCCTCTGGCGTAGCCCCGAGGCCGGTACTGCCCGAGGCACCCCCACCGTCGCCGGAGCCACCCGACCCCCGCACGCTGTTCCTACGGCATGCCCACAAGACGGCTTGCCGCATGTTCGGCACGGTGCTGGGGCCTGAGGCGAACGCCGCCCACAAGGATCATTTTCATCTCGACCTGGCGGAGCGCCGTCACGGCAACTATTGCCAGTGAAATGCGTTAGACTTGCATCTATGACTTCCAAGCTGGCACAGGGTACCCGCCGAGACTTCCTTGCAGGCGCTGCCGCGATTGGCATCGCTGCCACCACGGGTGGCGCCGGAAGAGCCGCATCCAGTGACGCGCAGACAGAAATCATGAAACGGGAGGTGCCATCCACACGCGAGGCGCTTCCCGCCATTGGCCTCGGAACCTGGATCACGTTCAACATAGGGAGCGATCCGAAACTGCGCGCTGCGCGGACGGATGTCCTGCGAGGTTTCGTCGATGCGGGCGGGCGGATGGTGGACTCCTCGCCGATGTATGGCACGTCCGAGGAGGTCATCGGCCATTGCTTGAAGGAGATGGGCGGCGCTCGATCGTTGTTCTCCGCCACCAAGGTCTGGACCATGTTCGAGGGTTTCGGCATTACCCAGATGGAGCGGTCCATGCAGCTCTGGGGCCTCGAACGCTTCGACCTGATGCAGATCCACAATCTTCTCGACTGGGACACGCATATCAGGACGCTCAAGGCATGGAAGGCACAAGGGCGAATCCGCTATCTCGGCATCACCACTTCGCATGGACGCCGGCATGATGATTTCGCGCGGATCATGCGGAACGAGCCGCTCGATTTCGTGCAGTTCACCTACAACATCCTCGACCGCGAGGCGGAAAAGCGGCTTCTGCCCCTGGCAGCGGAACGCGGGCAGGCGGTCATCATCAACCGGCCGTTCCGCACCGGCGATCTGTTCGATCGTTTTGACAAGCATCCGCTGCCGGAGTGGGCCTCTGAGTTCGATGCGTCGAATTGGGCCCAGTTCCTGCTCAAATTCGTCATCTCCCATCCCGCCGTGACATGCGCCATACCGGCAACATCCCGCCTCGATCACCTGAAGGAAAACATGAGCGCGCTGCATGGACGCCTGCCCGACGCGAAAATGCGCGAACGCATGGTGCGCTACGTGGAGAGCCTATAGCCGATGCTGCCTTTTTCGGCAGAGGCCCTTTTCGGACAGTTTGGCCAATACAACTCTGCGATCTGGCCCGCGCCGGTCAGCGCCTTCCTGCTTGGCGCACTGGCGCTGTGGTTGCTGTTCGAGCCGCGCGCCAATTCGGGCCGCATCATTTCAGGTATCCTGGCCCTGTTCTGGGCCTGGAACGGTGCGGTCTATCATCTGGCATGGTTCAGCGAGATCAACTTCCTCGCGCCGATGTTCGGCATCTTCTTCCTCGCCGAGGGCGCGGTACTCCTTTGGTTTGGCGTCGTCAGGGATCAGTACGACTATCGCCTCGGCCGGACTCTCGCTGACTGGACAGGGCTGGCGCTGGTCATTTTTGCGCTTGCCGGCTATCCGCTGCTCGCTGCGCAGTTGGGGCATGTATGGCCGGAGACGCCATTCTTCGGCGTGGCCCCCTGCCCCACGACACTGTTCACGCTTGGCGTTCTGCTGATGATGCAGCCGCGGGTGAACTGGCCGGCGTCGATCATACCGCTGTTATGGGCGCTCACGGGAGCAAGTGGGGCATGGATACTCGATATCCGCGAGGACTGGTCGCTGCTCATAGCCGCCGTCTTGTTCGTTCCGCTTGCTATCGCCAAGAACGGGGCAGCTTTGCGCTAGACGTTGCGGCGATACTGGCCGCCCGCCTCGAACAGCGCCTGCGTGATCTGCCCGAGCGAGCAGACCCGCACCGCGTCCATCAGCACGGCAAACACATTGCCGCCGGCATTGGCTTCCTTCTGGAGCCGCTTCAGCATGGGCCCGCATGCCGCTGCATTGCGCTTTTGGAAGTCTCGTAACCGGCTGATCTGACTGCGTTTTTCATCCTCAGTCGAGCGCGCCAGTTCCGGTGTTTCGCGCTCCGGCGCGGCTTCCTC
>JAYZVT010000135.1:0-2955 GCA_036155355.1 Pseudomonadota bacterium | reverse complement strand
CTGCTGGCGGCCGGACACGGAGCCGATGGCACGGCTCCGGCCCATCAGGAAGCTGGCGAGCGCGAGCGCCACGATAATGGCGAACAGGTAACCAGCCATCTGAAGCCCCCTCTAGCCTGGCCCCGCTACCATTCTCCGGTCACCAGAAGCACGCATATCCAGTTGGATCGGGAGGCACGCGGCCGCCGTGAAAGCGACCGCGTGCCCACTGTTCTCGTTACGAGGACGGCGCATCCATCTTCCTGGAACTCTTGGCGCGATCCTGCATGTCCTTCAGCTTGGCGTCGGACAGGACCACCAGACCGCGATCGGTCAGGTAGCCGCCTTTGCCCATGGCCGCGCTGGAGGTGTACTCGGCCAGGAAGTCATCCAGCCCGGGAATCACCTTTCGGTGCGCGTTCTTCACGTAGAAGAACAGCGGCCGCGAGATCGGATAGGAGCCATCGGCGATGGTGTCGAAGTTCGGCTCCTTGCCGGCGATCTTGACCGCCTGCAGCTTGTCGAGATTCTCGTAGAGGAACGAGTAGCCGAAGATGCCCACTGCATTCGGATCGGCTTCGAGGCGCTGCACGATCAAGTTGTCATTCTCACCCGCCTCGACGAAGGGGCCGTCCTGACGCATTGGCGTGCACTTGTCCTTGACCAGCTTGCCGTATTCCTTCTTGTCCATCTCCTTCTTCTTCGCCTTGAAGAAGTCGATCTGCTCGCAACCCTCGTGCATTGCCAGCTCGACGAAGGCGTCGCGCGTGCCGGAGGTAGGCGGCGGACCGTAGGCAAGGATGTTGATTGCCGGCAGCGACTTGTCGATGTCGCTCCACTTCTTGTAGGGATTGGAAACCAGCTTGCCGTCAACCGGAACCTCGGTCGCCAGAGCCAGGTAGAGCTGCGAGAGCGTTAGATTGATCGCCTTGCCCTTCTTGGAATTGGCGATCGACAGACCGTCAAAGCCGACCTGAATCTCCGTGATGTCGGTGACACCGTTCTTGGCGCACAACTCGAATTCCGACTTCTTCATCGCTCGGGAAGCGCCGGTGATATCCGGGTTGTCCGCGCCGACGCCCTGGCAGAAGATCTTCATGCCGCCGCCGGTACCCGTCGATTCGACCACCGGTGGCTTCTTGCCGGACTTCTTGGAATATTCCTCGGCAACGGCCTGGGTATAGGGAAACACGGTCGAAGAACCGACGATCTTGATCTGGTCGCGCGCCGCCGCCGGGGTGGCAGTAAAGGCGCCCACGACGGCCGCTGCCGCCGTCAGGGCGAAAATCCTGTGTTTCACGATGCTCTCCTTGTTTGAGCCTGTTCGGACAATGCGAGAGGCCTTGCCTCTCTGGCGCCAAACTAGAAGCGGCACGCTATGTTTTTATGACAGGGAATATGCAGTTTTGTGACAGCCTAATTTGCTGTCTTACTTGTCTTTATTCGCCAACAGGCCTGTGGATAACGACTCGCTCGCGGTGGCGGGAACCGCGTCACCGCCCTGCGCCGCCTCATCGAGCACAAGGGAGAATGTGGAGCCCTCGCCGGGCCTGGAGCGAATCTCCAGGTTGCCGCGATGGCGATTGACGATGTGCTTGACGATAGCCAGTCCAAGGCCGGTGCCGCCCTTGTCGCGCGATGATGCCACGTCCACCCGGTAGAAGCGCTCGGTCAGCCGCGGCACGTGTTCCGGCCCGATCCCGGGACCATCGTCGGCAACGGAAATCGCGACGCGCGCGGGACCTGTACGCTGCGCGGCCGGCCGGCGGGACAGAGACACAGTAACGTTGCCGCCCTTGCGGCCATATTTGATGGCATTCTGGATCAGGTTCTGCAGGGCCTGCACGAGTTCGTCCCGATCGCCGCGCACGGGAGCGGGTTCGTCGGGAACCGAAACGGCAAGCGACGTCCCCGCCTTGGCCGCGACCGGTTCCATGCTGTCGGCGACGGCGCGGACTGTACGGACCATGTCCACGATTGCGTTAGGGCGCAGATGCGCGCGCATTTCCACCTGGCTCAACGACAGCAGGTCATCGATCAGCCGGGTCATGCGCTGGGCCTGTGCCGCCATGATGCCAAGGAAACGCTCGCGCGCCTCGGGATCTTCCTTGGCCGAGCCCTGCAAAGTCTCGATGAATCCGAGCAGCGAAGCAAGCGGCGTACGCAGCTCGTGGCTGGCATTGGCAATGAATTCGGTCCGCATCTGCGCGGTGCGCTCCTGCTCCGTCAGGTCGCGCATGGTGATGAGCAGCGCGGGCGCGGATGGGGCTTGCGTCATGTCGGGATCAATCCACGCCAGCATGGCGGCGACGCGGCTCTCCACTGGCACACGCTGGGTGAATACCGCCGTGACAGGTTCGCGCGTCTTGCGCGAGCGCTCAAGCGCCTCAAGGATTTCAGGCTGGCGCAAAGCGGAGGAAATGTGGGCGCCGGAGCGCAAATTGGCATACTGGTCACGTGCGCGCGCATTGGCGGCATAGATGTTGCCGTTGCGGGTAAGCAGGATCGCCGGCTCGGACAAGGCATCGATCAGCGCCCGCAGGCCTTTCGCTTCCCCTTCCTCGCGCCGGTTCAGCAGCAGTGCGCCGGCCCCCGACGAGCGCCTGACCGGCACCAGCGCCAGCGCGGCAATCAGCATGACGGCAGCCGCGGCCGCCCCGCGCCAGGACAGACCAAAACCGTAAACCAGCGCAAGCGGGACGAGGAGGCTGGTGAGGACCAACCAGCGCCTGACTGACAGGCGGTCAAGCAGGGTACGCGGAACGCCTGAAGACCGGCTGTCCGCGGCCTCGGTCGCGCCCAGTTTGCTGGATGGGGCTTCTTCCATAGCCATTCGCTGCACCTGCACGTCGATCATCTTTCTCTAACACGCCGGGCGAGGCATGGCATCGGGCCGCCGGCAGAGAGATTAATGGCCTGCCCCTCGCCCGCCGGCCTCTGCTAATATACGGACAGGAGAGGAAAAAACCCCATGAA
>JAYZVT010000134.1:0-3162 GCA_036155355.1 Pseudomonadota bacterium | reverse complement strand
GCGCAGCCGGGGTAGTAGGCGACCTTCTTGTATTTCTGTTCGCTCATTGTCCGATCCTATTCCGCCGCCTGCCGATGATTGGCGCCGTTCAGCCCCAGCGCCTTGCGGTGCTCGGTATTCTTTTCCTCGATATAGTCCTCAAGCGCCCGGCGCGAGGCCTCCCACCCGCGTGTGCGCGGCTTCAACAACGTCGACAGGCCCATTGTCATCATCAGCTTGACCGGCAGCTTCATCACCAGCGCCCGGCCCATGGCGATCAACCAGTCCTGCATCAGCGGCTGCTTGGTGCGCCGGAAAAACTTCTGGATGATCTCGCCTTCCTCGATCTTGCCACGCGCGATCACCTGGTCGGCGAACACCTCGTCGAAATGGGTCGAGGGCGACTTGTCGGTGTGACCTTTGATTTCCAGCCAGTGTGCCGTCGCCTTCATCACGCCTTCTGGGAAGACGTCGCGCGGGCACGCGTAAACGCACTTGTTGCAGGACACGCACATCCAGATGATGTCCTTGTCCCGGAGCAGCTCCTGCTCCATGCCGATGCGGATCAGGTAAATCCAGTAGCGGGGGTTGAAACGGGGCTCGATGGCGTTGACCGTGCAGGAATTCGTACATGATCCGCACTGCCAGCAGCGATGGATATGTTCACCGCCGGGCAGCGCGGCGATCTCATCCTCAAGGGTCTCGTTGTAGTCGGTGACGACGCGCGGCTCGATGAAGGTGGACCAGTGTCCCGAAACGTCCACGCCGTCGATCTCGAGCGCCTCGTGGGTCTTGAGGTTCTCCGGCCGGATCAGGGACTTTTCATGGATGGGCATGGGCGCCTTGCCTCACGACAGCAGCTTGGCGTCCGGAATGACGCGCGCCGTTCCGTCCACGGTCTTGAACCGCGTGCGGCCGGTGCGGCGATCGACGCCGTCGAGGCCGAGAATGCGGCGCAGATGTTCCAGCGGATCAGATTCGGTGGCGAAATCGGTTCTGAGGTAGGTGCCGCCCTGGGCATTGATGTAGTCGGCGTAGATCTGACCCTGCAGCAGGTCCACATAGAAGAGCATGTCGCGGAACACGCCATTGTCAGCGAGGAATTGTGAAAGCTCCTCGCGCAGCCCCGTGAGGGCCGCATGGCTGTCGGGAATGTCGATCACCATGTGATCCACATTGTCGCCATGCCAGATCTCGCGCAGCACGCCTGTATTGGCCTTGGCGTCCCAGACCCAGCGGGTCATGAGCGGAAACGGCTCCGGCCAGGTGTAGTGCAGGATCTCCGCGCCCAGATCGCGCACCCAACGATAGGATTTGTCGCCGGGAAACTGCCGTTGAAAGGCGTCGATGCGGGCGTCCGCATTCTCGGCCACGGGTCCGGCTTCCAGCAGGGTGGCGATGGCATTGCGGAAATGCTCGAAGCCGTGGGAGGCGAGTGGTTCAGCCACGCGTCTGCGGCAGGTGGCCATGAAGGCGCAGACCAGCTCGAAACCGTCGAGCCGCAGGCCGCCCGCCTTTCCATCCGCGAAGGCATCGTGGAACAGCGCCGCCTTGAGCTTTAGCGCATTCGCCAGCTGCTCGACACCGCCGAGCCCTTCTCCGGCCAGCACCAGCCGTTCCATGGCCGACGTCAGCTTCGGGCCGCTCAGATGCAACACCGGGCGCTCCTCCGCGCTACCGCCGGGACTTTTGCCTGAAAAGGGGAGGAAACTCGCCAAGACGCCAGCTCCGTGTCTATTCCGCTGCCGCGGCAAGCGCGCCCGCAGCCGCGAGCGCCGACAGGGCGGCTGCATTTCCCTGCGCGATGGAATCGTCGATGGTCTCCGGACCCGTAGCTGCGCCGGCCACGAACACGCCCGGCCGGGAAGTGGCGCCCATGGTTCCGTAGCTGCTCTGGCGCGCGATATAGCCCTGCGCGTGCAGATCAACCCCGAAAACCGCTGACAGCGTCATGTTGTCCACGTTGGGGTCCATGCCGACGGCATGAACCACCATGTCGAAGGGAATGGTGATGGGGCGCTTCACCAGCGTGTCTTCGCCCTTCACGATGAGCTGCTGGCCGTTGGAGGTCACCTCGGCGATCCGCGCCTTGATATACTTGACCTTGAACTCTTCCTGGCTGCGCCAGTAATAGTCGGTCTCGTACAGCCCGAACGTCCGGATATCCATGTAATAGATGTAAACGTGGCAATCAGGCAGTTCCTCGCGGATCTCCATGGCCAGGTTGGCCGAGACCGTGCAGCAGATCTTTGAGCACCATTCGCGCCCGATCTGCCGGTCGCGCGACCCCACGCAGAGTAGGATGGCGACGCGCTTTGGCTTTCGCCCGTCGGAAGGGCAATGGACGCCCTTGCCGGACGAGATCATCTGCTCGACCTGCGTCGTCGTTACCACGTCCTCGAAAGTGCCGAAGCCCCACTCCGGCTTGTTCACCGAGTCGAAATGGGTGAAGCCGGTGCAAAGGACCGCCGAGCCGGCATCGACAGTCTTGCCGGCGGACAGCTTCGCCTTGAATGCGCCGGGCTTGCCTGAGAAGTCCTTTACTGTTGTGCCCGTATGCACAGTCACGAGCTTGTTCTTCTCCACGCGCTCGACCATGCCGCCGATGGCGTCCTTCGCCCATTCGCCCGAAGGCACCAGCCTGGCATAGCCGGACAGGATTGGCGCGCCGCCAAGGCGATCCTGCTTTTCCACGAGTATGGACTTCTGACCGACGCCGGCGAGCGCATTCGCGGCGGCTAGGCCGGCAGGTCCACCGCCGACAATGAGTACCGGATTGCTCATGAGCCTTGGGCGATCCTCTTGAAGCCGGGGCCGGATGTGAGCCGGCGGCGCGGGTCATAGAGATTGTCCTGCTTGCCCGCCTCGACTTCCTTCAGATAAGCCTCGAATTCGGCCTTCTTCTGCTTCCAGTCGATGCTGAGCTTCTCCATCAGCGTCTCAATCGGGGAGGCGTGCCAGTGGGACTGGACGATCTTGTAGGGATGAGCACCGCAAACCAGCGCCGCGAACTGACAGTCCGCCAGCACGGGCAGCTCGACGGGCTTGCCCGCCGCCTTGCCGATCCACTGGTTCTTGTCGAGGGTGGTGATGCAGCCCGTGTCATGACCGATCATGACGTCAGCCTGGGCTTCCTCCACGGCCACGCGGATCTTGCGGTCGATTGCGAAAGAGCGGGTGACT
>JAYZVT010000133.1:0-6468 GCA_036155355.1 Pseudomonadota bacterium | reverse complement strand
TGGCGAGGCGATTGCCATTGGCATGGCGCTCGCCTTCCGGTTCTCGGAGGAAATGGGGCTTGTTCCTGCTCCCGCGAGCGAGCGCGCCATCGCGCATCTGGAGGCGGTCGGGCTGCCCACGCGTATTGCCCAGATGTCGAACAACAAGCCTTCGCCCGCGCAGTTGCTCAAGCTCATCCACCAGGACAAGAAGGTGAGCGCCGGTAAACCGGCCTTCATACTTGTCAGGGGGATCGGCGAGGCGTTCGTGGACGGGAATGTTTCCATGGAGCGGCTCGAGGCCTTTCTGGCCCGTGCCTGTGGAGAGCTATGACCTTCGGCCTTGGCCTGACCATCGGTTCCGTCTGCATCCTGCTGATCCTCTCCGCCTTCTTCTCCGGCTCCGAGACCGCGCTCACCGCCGCGTCTCGTGCCCGGCTCCACGCGCTGGAACAGGATGGATCAAAGCGCGCCAAGACGGTCAATGTCCTTATCGCCGCGCGCGAGCGGCTGCTCGGCGCGTTGTTGCTCGGCAATAATCTCGTCAACATTCTTGCCTCCGCCCTGACGACAGGGTTGTTCCTGTCCATATTCGGCGAGGCTGGTGTGGTCTACGCCACGCTGGCGATGACGGCACTGGTGCTGGTTTTCGGCGAGATCCTTCCCAAGACCTACGCCATCACCAATCCGGACCGGGCCGCGCTCTTCGTCGCCCCGGCCGTTCGCATCATCGTCGCCCTGTTCGCGCCGATCACCGCCGCCATACAGGTACTGGTGCGCTTCATTCTCAACATGTTCGGACCAAAGGTGAGCGAAGACACAGCTGTGCTGTCGGCGCATGAGGAAATACGCGGCGCCATAGAGCTGCATCATCAGGAAGGCGGTGTGGTGAAGCATGACCGTGACATGCTGGGCGGCGTGCTCGACCTCGGTGATCTGGAAGTGGCGGACGTCATGGTCCACCGCACCGACATGAATACGATCAACGCCGCCGATCCGCCCGAGAAGATCGTCGATCAGGTGCTCGAGAGCCCGCACACGCGCCTGCCGCTGTGGCGCGATCAGCCAGAGAACATTGTCGGCATCCTGCACGCCAAGACACTGTTCAAGGCCCTCCGCGAGCAGGGCGGCGATCCTGCCAAGCTCGACATCCAGTCTGCCTGCTCGCCGCCATGGTTCGTGCCCGACACCACCGGATTGAAGGCGCAGCTCAATGCCTTTCTGAGGCGAAAGAGCCATTTCGCACTCGTCGTTGACGAATATGGCGAGGTGCAGGGCCTGGTGACGCTGGAAGACATACTTGAGGAAATTGTGGGCGAGATCGCCGACGAACACGACATTATCGCCCAAGGCATCCGCCCGCAGTCCGACGGAACCGTGCAAGTGGACGGCTCCGTGCCGATCCGCGACCTGAACCGCGTGATGGACTGGAACCTACCGGACGAAGAGGCAACCACCATCGCCGGGCTGGTCATCCACCAGGCGCAGACAATTCCCCGCCCCGGCCAGGCATTTACTTTCGAGGAATTTCGTTTCGAGGTGCTGCGGCGGGAGAAAAACCGCATAACTGCGCTGAAAATCACGCCCATGGTGCCCCGCGCGAAGCGAACCGCGAAACGCGCCTGAAGTCCGCCCAAATCGCATTGGGCCATTCATGGGCGGTTCATGTTTCCTTTGCGACATTCGCCGCAGTAGAATTTCAGCCCCTGCATGTCCAGGAGGAAGTTGCCATGAAATCCGCACCGATTTTCGCCATCCTCGGCCTCGCATTCGCTGCTGCGCTTTCGGCGCCCGCGCCGCTGCTGGCGCAGGACACGCCGAGCAAACAGGAACTGCTCGACGCCCTCAAGGGCAAGTCGGGAGGACCTCGCACCCGCGCTCTGATCGTCGCCGATCCCAAGAAGCAGGGCCAGGAGCAGGCGCTGATCAAGAGCCTGCAGGGCCGCACCACCCGCGCCATTACCGTCGAGGAGCGTACCCAGGTCGCCGAGATCGCGAAGGACAAGCCTGGCGTCGATCTGGAAATCTACTTTGCTTACGATTCCGCGGCGATCGAGCGCGAGTCTCTCCCGAGCCTGACCAATCTGGGCCAGGCGTTGACCGATGGTGCGCTGAAAGACTCGATCTTCCTCGTCGGAGGTCACACCGATGGTCGCGGCTCGAATGAATACAACCTGCACCTCTCCGAACGCCGCGCGGATTCCGTGCGCGCCTTTCTGGTCCACACTTTCAAGATCGATCCCAACCGGCTGATTGCGGTGGGCTACGGCGAGGAAAATCTCAAGAACGCCGCCAACCCTGAGGATGGCGTCAACCGCCGCGTGCAAATCGTCAACCTGGCGACAAAATAGACCGCCCGGCTCACCTATTCTCCCGGTGCGCTCGCCTTGATGGCGAGCGCGTGCACACCGCCCTTGAGTTCCGCGGCAAGCGTCTCGTTGACCAGACGGTGGCGGTTGACCCGGCTTTGCCCGGCAAATCTACCCGAGACGATGGTCACGCGGAAATGGCTCTCGCCCGTCCCCGGGGAGGAGGCATGGTGGGCATGTAGATGGGACTCGTTTTTCACCTCCAGAAGTACGGGCGCAAAAGCCTCGGTTAACTTCTGCCGGATGATAGTTTCCATTGACATGCTGGCGCCCTTTCAGATCGGTTTCCGGGCCTTCCGGAAGGGGTTGGCAGGGTCTATTGTCTTGCCCCTTAGGCAACCCCATACTTGCTGCCATGAAGCTGGATTCTGAATATTTCGATTGCATCCGCGTCAAGCCCGACGAGGACCGGCTGGCGCGGCGGCAGTTGCCGAAATGCGAGTGGAAGGGGTGCGACCACCCCGCCACGCACCCGGCCCCGCGCGGTCGCGGACAGGAAGGCCAGTATCATCATTTCTGCATCGACCATGTGCGGCAATACAACAAGTCATACAATTATTTCGCCGGCATGAGCGACGACGATGTCGTAAGCCACCAGAAATCCGATGTCACCGGACAGCGCCCGACCTGGACCATGGGCGTCAACCGATGGGGCCGCAACAAGGCCTCCGCCACCGCCCGGCCTTCCGGTTTCGCAGGGTCTTTCAACGTCGACGATCCCTTCGGCCTGTTCCGCCGCGATGCCGGCCAGGGGGCCCGACCGGCGCCGGAGGCAGAGATCCGGCCCATCCGCAACGCCGAGCGCAAATGCCTGAGCGCCCTTGACCTGGACACTTCCGCCACGCCGCGGTCCATCAAGGCGCGCTTTAAGGAACTGGTTAAGCGTCTGCATCCCGATCACAATGGCGGCGACAGGGGCGCGGAGGACAAGTTGCGTGAAGTCATCCAAGCCTATAACTATCTGAAGCAGGCAGGCCTCTGCTGAAGGCCTCCCCGAGGACCGTCCCAATTATGGGAAGGCACCCGGTCGATACCAGAAACTTTCGGCGCGAAGCCCTTGTGCCGCGCCCGCGCAAACACTGGAATTCCTGACACATGCCAAGCGCCGCCAAAGCCGAGACGCCCGGCCTGCCCGACATGACCGTTTCGGTCCGGCAGGTCTTCGGCATCGATTCCGATTTCGAGGTTCCGGCCTATTCCAAGGCCGACGAACATGTCCCGGACCTCGACCAGGACTACCTGTTCAACCGCGACGTGACGCTGGCGATCCTCGCCGGCTTCAAGCACAACCGCCGCGTCATGATCCAAGGCTATCACGGCACCGGCAAATCGACCCATATCGAGCAGGTGGCGGCGCGGCTCAACTGGCCATGTATCCGCATCAACCTGGACAGCCATGTCAGCCGCATCGACCTGGTCGGCAAGGACGCCATCGTCATCAGGGACGGCCAGCAGGTGACCGAGTTCCGCGAGGGCATCCTGCCCTACGCCCTGCAGACCAATACAGCGCTCGTCTTCGACGAATATGATGCCGGCCGCCCCGACGTGATGTTCGTCATCCAGCGTGTGTTGGAGGTGCAGGGGCGGCTGACCTTGCTCGACCAGTCCAAGGTCATCCGGCCTCACCCGGCCTTCCGGCTGTTCTCCACCACCAACACCATCGGCCTTGGTGACACATCGGGCCTCTATCATGGCACCCAGCAGATCAACCAGGGCCAGATGGACCGCTGGAACATTGTCGCCACGCTCAATTATTTGCCCCATGACGACGAGGTGAACATCGTCATCGCCAAGGCGAAGCAATACGACAATGACGAGGGGCGCAAGACTGTCTCCGCCATGGTTCGCCTCGCCGACCTGACGCGCAGCGCTTTCATCAACGGTGACCTTTCCACCGTCATGAGCCCGCGTACCGTCATCACCTGGGCGGAGAACGCCGAGATCTTTGGCGACATCGGCTTTGCCTTCCAGGCCAGCTTCCTCAACAAGTGCGACGAACTGGAGCGCGGCCTTGTCGCTGAGTTCTACCAGCGCTGCTTCAATCAGGAACTTCCCCAGTCCACCGCCAACGTGGCGCTGAGCTGATCGCCTGATGCCTCCCGCCAGACGCAAGGATGGTCCGGCCGAGCCCTTCAAGCAGGCACTGACGCTCGCCACCCGCGGCATTGCCTGCGACGCCGAATTGCAGGTCGTGTTCGGCGCCGATCCGCCGGGGCTGTCGGGCGGTGTGGCCCGCTTGCCGGAGCCTTCTCGGGTTCCCACGCGTGCCGAGATCGACGCGATCCGCGGCCACGCCGATTCCGCCGCGCTTACGCTCGCCTGTCACGACAACGCCATCCACCGCAAGCTGGTGCCGGGCGCAGGCCTTGCCAGATCCGTCTTCGAAGCGGTTGAACGCTCCCGCGTGGAGGCCATCGGCGCCCAACGCATGTCCGGGATGGCGCACAATCTGACCGCCCGGATTGAGCGCAAATACGAGCGCGCCAACTGGGACAAAATCACCGACCGCTCCGAAGCGCCGCTTGACGAGGCACTCTCGCTTATGGTGCGCGAGAAGCTCACGGGCGCGTTACCGCCGGTCAATGCCAGACCCCTCGTGGATGCATGGCGACAGTGGATCGAGCAGCGCGCCGGCAGCTCGCTTGATCGGCTGGACGATCTCGTTGAGGACCAGGCCGCATTCGGACGTCTCGTTCGCGACATGCTCACCGCGCTCGATCTGACCGAAGAGCTTCAGGACAGTTCCGACCAGGACAACGATGGCGACGAGAACTCCGAGTCCGACAATTCGTCGTCTCAGGGGGGCGAGACGGGCGAATCCGAGGACGCCAGCGACGTGCTCTCCGCCGAAGACGCCGCCGCCCAGGGCGAGGGCGGCGATGAACTGGAGCTGTCCGACTTTGGCGACACCGACCGCATGGACGGCGACGCCGAGGGCGACGCGGACGCACAGCCCAATGAGCCCTGGCGCCCCAACCAGTCGGTCCTCGATTCGCCCGAGAGCTTTGGCTACGACGTCTATACCCGCGCCTATGATGAAACCATCGAGGCGGAAGATCTCTGCGATCCCGACGAGATCGAACGGCTGCGCGCCTTCCTCGACAAGCAATTGCAGAATCTGCATGGCGCGGTGTCGCGTTTGGCCAACCGCCTGCAACGCCGATTGCTGGCTCAGCAGAACCGAGGCTGGGACTTCGACCTCGACGAGGGAATCCTCGATGCCGCCCGCCTGCCGCGCGTGGTCACCGACCCCATGCACCCGCTGTCCTTCAAGAGCGAGCGCGAAACGGATTTCCGCGACACCGTCGTCACGCTACTGCTGGATAATTCCGGCTCCATGCGCGGCCGCCCCATCATGGTCGCTGCCTGCTGCGCCGACATTCTCGCCCGCACGCTGGAGCGTTGCGGCGTAAAGGTGGAGATCCTCGGCTTCACCACTCGCGCCTGGAAAGGCGGCCAATCCCGTGAGCATTGGCTGGGCGCAGGCAAGCCCGCGACGCCCGGCCGGCTCAACGACCTGCGTCACATAATCTACAAGGCGGCCGACGCTCCTTGGCGCCGCGCCCGCCGCAATCTCGGCCTGATGATGCGCGAGGGCCTGCTCAAGGAAAACATCGACGGCGAGGCGCTGATGTGGGCGCACAATCGCCTGATCGGTCGCCGCGAGCAGCGCAAGATCCTGATGATGATCTCGGACGGTGCCCCGGTCGACGATTCGACGCTGTCGGTGAACCCCGGCAACTATCTCGAGCGCCACCTGCGCGCCGTCATCGAGCAGATCGAGACCCGCTCGCCGGTCGAGCTCTTGGCGATCGGTATCGGCCACGACGTCACGCGCTATTATCGCCGCGCCGTCACCATCGTCGATGCCGACGAACTGGCCGGTGCCATGACCGAACAGCTTGCCTCGCTCTTCGAGGAGCAGCCGTCCGGAGGCTCGGGCCGAGCGCGTCTGCGTGCCTGAGCGAAAGGCCCGGATGCTGGCAAGCGCCTGCGTGATCTCCGTCTTCACGGCGCTGACGTCCTGCACGCCAGCCACCATCCTGCCGGGCGACACGCTGCCCATCGCGGTTGATAGCACTGTGATTGCCGAACTTGGCGGCAGCCCGACGATTGCGCC
>JAYZVT010000132.1:0-5418 GCA_036155355.1 Pseudomonadota bacterium | reverse complement strand
GAGGACTTCGAGATTTGCGTCATCAGCACCACCGGCGATCGCATCACCGACCGTACCCTGCGTGACGCGGGCGGCAAGGGCCTGTTCACCAAGGAAATCGAGGATGCCCTCATCGCTGGCGATATCGACCTTGCCGTGCATTCCATGAAGGACGTGCCGACGGTGCTTCCGGGCGGGCTGGAGATTTCCACGCTGCTGCCGCGCGAGGATGTGCGTGATGCCTTTGTTTCGCTGAGTGCTGCATCTATCGGCAAGCTGCCAGCCGGCGCCGTCATCGGCACCGCCTCGCTTCGCCGCCAGGCGCAGGTAAAGCGCCTGCGGCCCGATCTCAACGTGACGCCGCTGCGCGGCAACGTCGGTACAAGGCTCAAGAAACTGGGCGAAGGCCAGATCGATGCCACGCTGCTCGCCTTCGCGGGCCTGCGCCGCCTCGGCATGGCGGATCGCGTCACGGCTCTTTTGGAACCCGAGGAGATGCTTCCCGCGGTGGCACAAGGCGCCATCGGTATCGAGATCAGGCAGGATGACACAGCCACGCGCGGCCTGCTTTCGCCCGTGAATGACGCGGCGACCGCAAACTGCGTCTCCTGCGAACGCGCATTTCTTGCGGTGCTCGACGGTTCCTGCCGCACGCCCATCGCCGGACTGGCGCGGATCAGCGGCAATAAAATGACATTTCGCGGCCAGATCCTCACTCCGGATGGCACCGAATGCCATGAGGCGGAACGCCAGGGCTCCGTATCGCAGGCAGAGGCGCTGGGGGCGTCGGCGGGCCGGGAACTCCTGGACAAGGCGGGACCGGACTTCTTCAAGGCGCTGGGATGAAGCCGCTGCTGGTGACGCGGCCCAAGCCTGACGCTGAAACGCAGGCCGCTCGTCTGCGCGCCCTTGGCCTTGGGGCGCAGGTCGAACCGCTGCTGCGGATCGAATTCCTGCCGGCTCCCCCGCTGGACCTGAAGGGCATCTCAGGCCTGATCGTTACCAGCGGCAATGCCCTGCGCGCGCTGGAGCGCCATCCTCAGCTTGACGACCTGAAGTCCCAGCGGTTGTTCGCGGTAGGCGATGCGACGGCGGCGCTGGCGCGCAAACAGGGTTTTTTCCATGTCTTAGCAGGTCCGGGCGATGCCGCGAGCCTTGCCGCACTCGTCGCTCGCGAGTGCGCGCAACGTCCGGGCACCTTGCTTCACCTGTCGGGCGAGCGCCGCGCCTTCGACATGCGGCGGGCACTGTCCGCCGCGAGCCTTCGCCTTGAAGAGGCAGTCTTGTATCGCACGGAGGATGCTGACGACTTTTCGCCCGCGGGCCGCGCGGCCATCGGCGCGGGCAATCTGTCGGGCGTTCTCCTCATGTCGCCTGCAACGGCACGCGTTTATGCCCGGCTCATCGGCCGCCATGGTCTCGCCGAAGCGGCTCGGGAGATTGAACATTTCTGCCTGTCGCCTGCCGTCGCCGCTGCTCTGGACCCAATTGGTTTGCGGCATGTTAACGTGGCGGAAATGCCGAAAGAGGACCATCTGCTTGCCTTGGTCTCGGACCGGTTGGCAAACTGATTCGGGGCTTCACGGGACAGGATTTCATGCCTACGAAGGACGACAGGAAGAAAACCGGCGTCTCCGCTGACGAAGCGGAATCCCGCCCGCGTCCGACCATCGAACTGAGCGCCGACGAAGTCTCCGAGGTGAAGGAAACGCCTGATCCGGACAAAACGGCTGAAGCGGATACCTCGGCGACCGACGAGCAGCCCGACGGGAAAGCGGCTCGCCGCCGCCCGCCGCCGCAGCGAACACAACCTTCCGATGTTCGCTCTTTCGTCACCCATCTGGCGGCCGGCCTCGTCGGCGGCGTCGCTGGAGTGATCGCCGCAGGCATCGGCCTCGACAAGCTGCCGCTGCTCTATGGCAGCGCGCCCGCTCCCGTTGTCGTCGAGGACAATTCAGGCCGCATCGCGGAACTCGAAAAGCGTCTGGCCGGAGTCCAGGAACGCCTCGACGCGAAGGGAAATGCCGCCGAATTGGAGCAGCGCATTGACACAATTGACGCCAGACTGAAGGCAGCAGACAGCCGCATTGCCGACATCGCCCAGTCTCTGACGGCGGCGTCCGGCAAGCAGACCGAGCAGGCCGAGCAGGTTGCCCGCCTCGAAGCCACGCTGAAGTCGCTTGGCGACGCCGCGAAATCCGGCGGCGGCGAAGCCGTCGCCCCCGCCGCCGCGGTCGCCCAGCAGGTGAACGACCTGACCGCGCGTCTGGAGACGCGCATCGACGCTGTGGAGAAGAAGATTGCTGTTCCCGCTGCGCCCGACGAGAAACTCGCGACCCGAGTCCAGGAGACCGGGCAGGCGCTGGCCTCCCTGCGTGAGGAGGTGAAAGTCATTGCCTCGCGCGAGGCAGGCGGGCCACCTGCCGATCTCGCACCGGTGGAGCAGCGGCTCGCCGCGCTTGAGACAAGGCTCGATGCGCTGTCCGGTGCCGCAAGCGCCGCCGCCGAGGCCAAGTCCGATGCCGCCCTCGCCGTCGCCCTGCCGGCGCTGCGCCGTTCCATTGAGTTCGGACGCCCATATGAGGCGGAATTGGCGGCGCTGAAGCCGCTCGCGCCACAGGGCGCCGACCTTGCTCCGCTTGTCGCCAGCGCCGTGTCGGGCGTGGCGACAATTGCGTCGCTGAAAGCATCATCGGCTGCCGCGCTGCAGGCGGCGGCAAGGGAAATGGAACCCAAGCCCGAAACCGTCATGGATCAACTGCTCTCCAGCGCCCGCGACATCGTACGCGTGCAGCGCGTCGGCGGCGCGGGGACTCAAGACAGTTTCGCTGCCATCCGCACCGCCCTCGACAAGGGCGATGTCGCTGCCGCGCTCGCCGCGGTGGACAAGCTGCCCGCGCCCGCCAGGGCGGCAATGGAGCCCTGGGCCGCGAAGGCGCGCGCGCGTCTTGCCGTGGACAAGGCGCTGGCGGAAGTCGAGCGGCAGGCCGCTGCCCCGGCCACGGCCAAATAGCGGGCGCAACCCATGTGGCGTCTCATAACCATCCTGATTGCCGTGGCGGTCCTTGGCCTCGGTCTCGCCCGCTTCGCCGAGCAGCCGGGAACGCTCAACGTCACCTGGCTCGGCTACCAGATCGAGACCAGTGTGCTGGCGGCCAGCTTCATGCTCGCCTTCCTCATCTGCGCGGTCATGCTGGTGTGGTCGCTGATCCGCTACGTCATCACCCGCCCGGCCGCAATCGCGCGCGGCGTCGCCCGCCGCCGCGAGGTGAAGGGGCTCGACGCGCTGTCGCGCGGCCTCATCGCCGTCGGCGCGGGCGATCGTGCGGGCGCCGAGCAATATGCCGCCATCGCCCGCCGCTCGCTTCCAAATCAGCCGCTGACCTCGCTGTTGCAGGCGCAGGCCGCGCAGCGGCGCGGCGACCGCGCCGCCGCCCGACGGATTTTCGAGTCCCTGTCGCAGGCACAGGGCACCGAGCTTCTTGGCCTGCGCGGACTTTATCTGGAAGCCCGCCATGAGAATGAGTCCGTCGCCGCGAAGCAGTTCGCAGAGCGCGCCGTCGAACGCAATCCCGACCTTGCCTGGAGCGTGAACGCGCTGTTCGACTTGCAGTGCCGCGAAGGCGACTGGGAGGGCGCGCTCGCTACGCTCGATGTGGCAAAGAGGCGTGGCCATGTGGACAAGGCCGCCGCCGACCGCCGCCGCGCCGTCCTGCTGACCGCGCAGGCGCAGGCAGCCGAGGAAGGCGACATCGACCGCGCGCGCACGCTGGCGCTCGAAGCCCACAAGCTCGCCCCCGGACTTGTCCCCGCCGCCGAACTGGCCGGGCGGCTCGTCGTCGTGCAGGGCAACGTGTCGAAGGCGTCGAAGATCCTGTCGCGCGCCTGGGAACTGTCGCCTCATCCCGACCTTACGCTCGCCTATGCCCATTTGCGCTCCGGCGACGCCCCGCCCGAGCGGCTCAAGCGCGTGGCCAAGCTCGCCAGCCTCAAGCCCGAGAGCGACGAGAGCGCCATCGCGCTCGCCCGCGCCGCGGTGGAGGCGCGCGAGTGGCAGCGTGCCCGTGACGCCCTTTCGCCACTGCTGGACCGCCGCCCATCGGCGCGCGTCTGCGCCCTGATGGCCCGCATCGAGGATGGCGAGAACGCCAGCACCGGCCGCGCCCGCGAATGGATGGCGCGGGCCATGCGCGCGCCGCGCGATCCGGCCTGGATCGCCGACGGCGTCGCCTCCCGGCGCTGGGCGCCGGTGTCGCCGGTGACGGGCCGGCTCGATGCCTATGAATGGACCGTGCCGCCCGATGCGCTCGAAGGCCCCTTCGGCCACTGGCTGCCCGAGGAGATGCCCCCGGCGAGGACCCACGACCTGCCGCCCCGCGAAACGTCCGCGGAGCCGGTGCAGATAATTGCGCCGCCAGCCTCTCCGGAAATCGCGCCGGGTCCCGAAGAGGAAGAAGAAGCGCCTGCCAGGCCCGCGCGCGCCGCCGCACCGGCCGTTCCGCAGCCACAACCGGCGGCGAAGCCGGTCATGCCGCGCGCTGCCCCGGATGATCCCGGCCCCGGCGGCGACCTGCTGGATGAGGACGTGGCCGAACCGGCACCCGGGCGCTGAGGGTTCCGGCCTGCCTGACCCGTCTTGCAATCCGCCCCGCCGGGGTTTATCCCGGACCCCGCGTGCCGCAATAGCTCAGTTGGTAGAGCACATCATTCGTAATGATGGGGTCGGGGGTTCGAATCCCTCTTGCGGCACCATTTCTCCCCGACCCATCGCCGCCCTTTCCAGCCGCCTCTTCCGGCGCCCTCATTTTTGCAGGGCGCGCGACGAACAGGATCAGCGGTATGGCCAGCGCCGAGGCGAGCGTGTAGAGGCCGAAGGCATTGAGATAGCCGATCATCGCCGATTGCCGCGCGATCTCGCCCGACAGCCGCGCCAGATCCTGCGTCGTTTCCAGCTGCCACTGGCCAGTGGCGAAGGGCAGCGTCATCACCGGGCTGAAATTCGACACCAGTTCGGTCATGTGCTCGTAATTCATCGCCGATGAGCGCACGATCTCGGTGACGCACACCGATATGAAGATGCTCGAGCCGATATTGCGCAGCAGATGATAGATCGCGCTCGTCTCCGGCAGGTGCCGCGGATCGAGCGTGGAAAATGTCACCACCGTCAGCGGCACCCAGATGACGCCGACCGCGATGCCCTGCAGCACGGCATTGATGAGCAGCTCGTTAGCGTCGAGATTGAGGTCCATTCGCATCAGCCACAGACCCGCGATCACCTGCAAGGCGTAGCCGAGGAACATGCTCTTGCGCGGGAAACGCTGGCCGATGAACATGGCGAGGAAGAAGCCGATCAGCGCCCCCAGGCCGCGAAAACCGGTGACGAGGCCGATCAGCGCATCGGGGAATCCCACATGCTGGCGCAGCAGCGGCGGCAGCAGC
>JAYZVT010000131.1:0-3234 GCA_036155355.1 Pseudomonadota bacterium | reverse complement strand
AGAAGAAGGCCCCGGCGAAGCGCAAGACTGCCGCGAAGAAGAAGAAGCGGTAGGAACCAACCGTTCCAGACTTGCACCCTTGCCCCGGACTTTCAGCGATTGCGAAACTCCGGGGTCAAGGGGGCGGGTCACAAAACCCGCTCCCTACGGGGACGCGGGTTTTTTCTTGCCCGCTTTCCCGCGCCCGTCGTGTTGTCCCGCCAGCGCGCGCATCAGCATATACAGCACCGCCGCGTTTAGCAGGTGCCACGCCCAGTGAGTTCCCGAAGCTGACGGCCAGCAGATGAATTCGCTCCTGTCGACAGTCCTGAATATCAGCGACACGCAGAAGGTGACGGCGGCCCCGGTCATCCACCGTGCTGCCATGTGGCTGTTACTTGCAAGCACAGCCGCGGCAACAGCGAGCGCCGCCAGCGCCGGCGCATAGCCGAGCGAACCGTTGAAGACCGGCGGCATGGTGAATGTCGCCCCGACGACGGTTAAAGCGACCATCGCGGCGGCGAGGCTTCCAAGCCCCACCAGCCGCGAAAAGGCGGCATAGACATAGAGTGCAATGAACAGCCCAATGGGTATGACATCCGCCAGCCGTGACCACGCGGTCGCATAGGTATGGAACAGGAAGCTGCCAATGCCCACTATGGCGATGAGAAGGATGAGCAGGTAGCGCAGCAATGCATCTCCGCCACTTGCGCCTTCCCTGCGCAGCTGGCTGAGGGCCAGCGCGGCCGCCACAAGGAATGCCGCGTTCGACAGCGCATTCGCCGGCTCCGCCCAGAAGCCGGGGTCGCCAGCCCTTTCGCAATAACAGCTGACCTGGTCCCAGGCGCTCAGGCCCGATGCCCAGCAATCCTTCAGCACCATATTGAGTAACCTCCCGCCCGGCGGTGCCTAGCTCCCCGAGGACGACACATCGCTGGCATGTGTGGCGAAGCCTTGCGCCTCGAGCATGTCCCACATGGCTCTCGTCGCTTCCTCCAGCCTTCCGGCGTCGAGGCTGCGCAGGACGAGGTGCGTCCCCAGGAAATCCTTCTCGAAGAAGGGATAGCTGCCCATCGACACGTCGGTGAAGTCCGCTTGCAGCCGGCCAAGCGCGTCGGCGACGAGCCCTTCCGGCCGCGTCAAGCGGATCGTGTGGGAGAGCATTTTCTTTCCCGTCTTCAGCCGGGGTGCGACATCGTCCAGCATCACCTGCATGATGCGCGGCACCCCGGCCATGACGATGACGTTGCCGATCATGAAGCCGGGCGCCCGCGAGACCGAATTGGCGATCAGCTCCGCCCCGGCGGGTATGCGCGCCATGCGCAGCCGGGCGGGCGTCAGGTCTTCGCGCTTGTAACGCTGCAGCATGATCTCCACCGCTCTCTCGTCAATGTCGATGTTTGCGCCCATCGCCTTGGCCACACTGTCAGCTGTGATGTCGTCATGGGTCGGCCCGATGCCGCCCGTCGTGAAGAGATATGTGTACTGGCTTCGCAGCGCATTGACGGCCTCGACGATGCGCGCCTCCACGTCGGCGACGACGCGCACCTCCCGCAGCTGTATGCCGATGTTGGTGAGATATTCGGCAATGTAGCCGATATTCTTGTCCTTGGTCCTGCCCGACAGGATCTCGTCGCCAATGACCAGCAGCGCCGCCGTGACGATGCCGTCCAGCCCGGAAGATTGCGCCTTGCTCACCTGTCAGCTCCTGGATGATCCACAGCCGGCGCACTCTAGCGCCTTGCCCGCCGGTCGGCACGATCTTAAGGTCGCCGCCCAATGCGCTTTTCCCATCCCCTCATCCCCGGACGCCTCCTGCGCCGCTACAAGCGGTTCCTGGCTGACGTGGAGCTGGAGACGGGCGAAACGGTAACGTCCCATTGCGCCAATCCGGGCTCCATGCTGGGGCTTGCCGAGCCCGGCATGAGGGTATGGCTGTCGCGATCCGACTCTCCCACCCGCAAGCTCAAATATTCATGGGAGCTGGTAGAGGCGGACCTGGGCGCTGGCCCGGCGCTGGTCGGCATCAACACCAGCCACCCGAATGGCCTTGCCGCCGATGCCGTCGGTTCCGGGCGTATCGCCGAACTGATTGGCTACGACTCCCTGCGCCGGGAGGTGAAATATGGCCGCAACAGCCGCATCGACCTGCTGCTGGAGAAAACCGGCGCGCCGTCCTGTTACGTGGAGATCAAGAATGTCCACCTGATGCGCCGGCACGAACTGGCCGAATTTCCCGATTCGGTGACCGCCCGCGGTGCCAAGCATTTGCGGGAACTGGCGGATCAGGTCCGGGCTGGCGACCGGGCGGTGATGCTGTTTCTTGTCCAGCGGCCCGATGCTACCCGCTTCAGCCTCGCCCGCGATATCGACCCCGCTTATGGCGAGGCCTTCGACGCGGCAGCGCAGGCAGGGGTCGAAATGCTCTGCTACGGCTGCCATGTTTCGCCCGAGGAGATCGTCCTGTCGAAGCCGGTACCGCTTGTCCGCTGAACGCCTGCCCCGACTGTTGCGCCGCGTTCCGTTTCACCCCACATTGGGCTAACCTCTCACCGAACCACGCCTTGCCGAGGCTGAACAGTGTCAAACCTTGAAATCGCCCGGGCCCGGGCCCGCGACAGCAAGATCCAGATTCACGGGCCGGAAGCCTTTGCCGGAATGCGCCGTGCCGGCCAGCTCACTGCCGGCGCGCTCGACATGCTCGTCGGCGAGGCCCGTCCCGGCGTGACCACGGACCAACTCGACAGGCTGGTGTTCGAATTCGCCATGGACCATGGCGCGGTGCCCGCCCCTCTCATGTACAGGGGATTTCCGAAGTCGATTTGTACGTCACTGAACCATGTCGTGTGTCACGGCATCCCCGGCGAGCGGGCCCTGAAGGAAGGCGACATCGTCAATATCGACGTGACGCTGATCCTGGATGGCTGGCATGGCGACTCAAGCCGCATGTATGCGGTGGGGTCCGTGTCGCGGGCCGCCGAGAGGCTCATCGCCGTCACCTATGAGTCTCTCATGCGCGGCGTGGCGGCGGCGAAGCCCGGAGCCACCACCGGAGACATCGGCGCTGCCATCCAGAGCTACGCGGAGGCGGAGCGCTGCAGCGTGGTCAGGGACTTCTGCGGACACGGCCTCGGCCGGGTCTTTCATGACCGCCCCAACATCCTCCACTACGGCCAGCCCGGCGAGGGACTGCGCCTGCAGCCCGGCATGTTGTTCACCATCGAACCCATGATCAACCTGGGGCGGGCCAACGTG
>JAYZVT010000130.1:0-10735 GCA_036155355.1 Pseudomonadota bacterium | reverse complement strand
ACGGGCGTCGTGACCATCGGCGCGCTGCTGGGTATGGCCGCCCATCTGGAGGGCAAGGGCGCCGGGGTGATCGACATGTCGGGCCTAGCGCAGAAGGGCGGGGCAGTCGCCGTTCATCTCCGCATTTCCGACGATCCGAAGCAGATCAAGGCGATTCGCGCGTCTGCGGCCGGCGCGGACGTGGTGCTCGGCTGCGACCTCGTGGTTACGGCGTCGGACAAGATCCTGGGCGTCATCCGCGAAGGCGTGACCACAGTGCTCGCCAACAGCCACGAGATGATGACGGGTGACTTCACCCGCCAGCCCGACCTCGATCTGCCGGTGGAGCAGATGCGGCTGGCGCTTGAGGCAAGGGCGGGGGCGGGCGCTGCCCATTTCGTCGATGCCAGCCGCGCCGCGGCGGCGCTGACAGGTGACAGTATCGCCGCGAACATGTTCCTTCTGGGCCATGCCTATCAGCTCGGCCAAGTGCCGGTGTCGTCGCAGGCGATCATCGCGGCAATCGAACTGAACAAGGTTGCCGTTCAGCGCAACATCGACGCCTTCCAGTGGGGAAGGCTTGCGGCCCACGACCCCGAGGCGGTCGCCGCCGCGATAGAGGCCAGCGATCGGCCAGAGGCCGAAGAGCGAATTTCCACAAGCCTCGAGGAAGTCATCACCCGCCGGGTCGAATTCCTCACCGCCTACCAGAATAGGTCCTGGGCGGAGCGCTACAGCAGACGCGTGGAAACAATACGGGCGCTGGAGGCAGAGCGCGCTCCCGGCGAGACGGCGCTTGCGGACGCGGTGGCGCGGGGATTGTTCAAGTTGATGGCCTACAAGGACGAGTATGAGGTGGCGCGGTTGTTCACCGAGGGCTCCTTCGCCCGCCAGATCGCCAAGCAGTTTGCCGGCGGCTACCGCATCGCGTTCCACCTGGCGCCGCCCATTCTGGGCGGGACCGACCCGGCAACCGGACGCCCGGCCAAGCGCCGCTTCGGGCAATGGATGCTTCCTGTGTTCCGGGTTCTCGCGCGTGCGAAATGGCTGCGGGGAACCAAATTCGATCCGTTCGGCTACAATGCGGAACGGCGGATGGAGCGCCAGCTTATCGCCGACTACGAGGCCGATCTGGACGTGATTGCCGCCCTGCTGACGCCGCGCAATCATGCCCGCGCCGTCGAGCTGGCGCGCCTGCCCGAGGCCATTCGTGGTTTCGGCCCGGTCAAGAAGGCCAGTGTGACAGCGGCCCGGACGCGTCGAACAACTTTGCTTGATGATCTGAAATCCGCAGGCGGATCGCGGAAACGCGCCGCCTGACACAGTGCGGCGAAACATCTTCGCGCCTTGGCAATTTAACTTGTCGCGCCAGAGTGCTAAAGAGGGACGGGGATTTTTCGGCAGACTGACGGTGGCCCTCTGGCCAGCGGCCCGCCTGCCTGTCACAACCGAGTGTCAGTCGGGGGGAGTATATGGCCAGTGCCGCGTCCAAGGTTGCGGTCGAGCACAATACCTTTCCAAAACTGCTGCTGCACCACGCGGAGCGGATTCCGGACCGGCCGGCGTTCCGGCACAAGGATCTTGGCATCTGGCAGACCTGGTCCTGGTCGCGCACGGCAGAAGAGGTCATGCTCCTTGCGCTTGGCCTACGAAAGCTCGGCCTGAAGCACGGCGAGAGCATTGCCATCGCCGGCGAGAACAAGCCTAGTCTGTATGGCACCTTCCTCGCAGCGCAGTCAATCGGCGCAGTTCCGGTGCCAGTCTACCAAGACTCGGTGCCCGAGGAACTCGCCTTCGTGCTGAAGCACGCCGACGTGAAATTCGCCATGGTGCAGAACCAGGAGCAGGTGGACAAGATACTGTCCATCGCCGGAAAGGCCGGATCGATCCGGCATATCATCTACGACGAGCCGCGCGGACTGGAAAACTACGACCACAAGAGCCTGCACAGCCTCAAGGAGGTACAGCAGCTCGCGCGCGACGAAATTGCGGCCGACCCAAAGGTGGCCGACAAGTGGCGCGAGGGTGTTGTAAAGGGCAAGGGATCTGATGTTTCGGTAATCCTCTACACCTCCGGCACTACAGGACGGTCCAAGGGCGTCATGCTTTCGGGCGAACGCTGCATCGCGGCGGCGATGGACACGGTCAAGTTCGACAAGCTGACGGAACGCGACGAAGCACTCGCCTATCTGCCGCTCGCCTGGGTGGGCGACCACTATCTCAATTTCGCGCAGGGATTGGTCGCGGGCTTTTGCCTCGCCTGTCCGGAAAGCCCCGAGACCACGCAGCAGGATCTGCGGGAGATCGGTCCCAGTTTCTATTTCGCGCCGCCGCGAGTTCTGGAGTCGCTGCTCACGCGCGTCATGATCCGCATGGAAGACGCCGGCGCCATCAAACAGAAGCTGTTCCATTATTTTATTGGCGTTGCCCGCCGTCACGGCGAAAAGCTGCTAAACGGCGAACCTGTGCCGCTCGGGGGGCGGCTGCTATATGCGCTCGGCAGCCTGCTGATCTACGGGCCGCTCAAGAACGTCCTGGGCTTCTCCAACATCCGCGTCGCCTATACGGCGGGCGAAGCGATCGGCCCGGACCTGTTTTCCTTTTACCGGTCTCTCGGCATGAACCTGAAGCAGCTCTACGGGCAGACCGAGGCGTTCCTTTATGTGACGGCGCAGCCCGACGGCGAGATCTGGTCGGATACTGTCGGACCGGCCATGCCCAATGTGGAGTTGCGCATTGCCGACAATGGCGAGGTGCAGTTCCGCTCGCCGGGCATGTTCGTCTCCTATTTCAAGGACGACAAGAAGACAGCCGAGGCGATGACCAAGGACGGTTTCGTCAAGACCGGGGACGCCGGCTTCTTCGACACGCGGGGCCATCTGAAGATCATCGATCGGGCGAAGGACGTGGGCAAACTTACGGACGGCACGCTGTTCGCGCCCAAATACATCGAGAACAAGCTGAAATTCTTTCCCAACATCCGCGAGGCGGTGGCCTTCGGCAACGGGCGCGCCTCCTGCACGGTGATGCTCAACATAGACCTGACAGCTGTGGGCAACTGGGCCGAGCGCAACAACGTGGTCTATGCAAGTTATCAGGAGCTGGCCGGACATCCGCAGGTCTATGAGATGATCCGGCGCAACGTGGACGAAGTAAATCGTAGCCTTGCGGCGGAGCCCAGCCTGGCAGGCTCGCAAATCAAGCGATTCCTCATCCTGCACAAGGAACTCGAAGCGGACGACGGCGAGCTGACGCGGACGCAGAAGGTCCGGCGCGGTTTCATTGCGGAGCGTTACGCGCCACTTATCAAGGCTCTCTATGATGGCTCGAAATCCTGCAAGATCGAGACCGAGGTGACGTTCGAAGACGGCCGCAAAGGCAAGATCCGCGGCGACGTGAAGATCGTGGACATGGATGTCCACGGATTGGTTTCCCGCAAGGAGGCCGCGGAATGAACGCCAAGACGAAGACCAGCAAGAAAGCCGCATCCGCGCCGAAGGACGCGAACGGGAGCGGCGCAGCGCAGAAAACCGCGCGGGATGTGCTGCTCTCGGTGGAGCATGTGTCGTTGTCCTTCGGAGGCGTGAAGGCGATCCGCGACGTCAGCTTCGACATTCGCAAGAGCGAGATCCGGGCCATCATCGGGCCCAATGGCGCGGGCAAAACCTCCATGCTCAACGTCATCAACGGCTTCTATCACCCCCAGGAGGGGACGATCACCTACAAGGGCGAGAAGCGCAGCCAGATGCGCCCGCATGACGCAGCAAGCCATGGGATTGCCCGCACCTTCCAGAATGTCGCGCTGTTCCGCGGCATGTCCACGCTGGACAACATCATGACCGGCCGGTCCCTGAAGATGGGAAAGCCGATCTGGTGGCAGGTGCTCCATTATGGGCCGGCGCGGCAGGAAGAGCTGAAGAATCGCGAATTCGTGGAGCACATCATCGACTTCCTCGAAATCGAGGCCATCCGGCGGACACCAGTCGGGCGGCTACCCTACGGGCTGCAGAAGCGCGTGGAGCTGGGCCGGGCGCTGGCGATGGAGCCGGAGCTGCTGCTGCTCGACGAGCCAATGGCCGGCATGAACCTTGAAGAAAAAGAGGATATGTCGCGCTTCATCATCGATGTGAATGAGCAGTTCGGCACGACCATCGCCCTGATCGAGCACGACATGGGCGTGGTCATGGACCTGTCGGACCGGGTAGCGGTCCTCGACTACGGGCAGTTGATCGCCGACGGAACGCCGGCGCAGGTGCAGAAGAACCAGGACGTCATCGACGCCTATCTGGGCGTGGCGCATTGAGGGCGGCGGACCGGCCGGTCCGCGCAGCCAGAAGGGGAGAACGGGCGCATGTTTTTCTTGGAGACAGTCATCAGCGGACTTCTCGCCGGCGTTATGTATGCGCTCGTGGCCCTCGGCTTCGTGCTTATCTTCAAGGCCTCGGGCGTCTTCAATTTCGCGCAGGGCGTGATGGCGCTGTTCGCCGGCTTGACACTGGTCGGGCTGATGACCGGAACTATCCCGATCACGCATCTGACGAATGACGCGCTGGCGATGCCGGGCTGGCTCGCCATCATCGCCACCATCGCCATCATGATGGTGCTTGCCTTCGCCATTGAGCGGCTGATCCTTCGGCACCTGGTGAACCAGGAACATATCATCCTGTTCATGTCTACGCTGGGGCTTGCTTATGTACTCGAGGGCGCGGGAGACATACTGTGGGGCTCGGACGTCAAGGTCCTCGACCTCGGTCTGCCGCAGGGCGCCAGCGACTGGCTGCTCGACAACTGGGGACTCTATGTGGAGAAGATCGAACTCGTCGCGGCTTTGACGGCGGGCATTCTCGTCGCGGTGCTGGCGGTGTTCTTCCAGAAAACGCGCATCGGTCGCGCACTGCGCGCCGTCGCCGACGATCATCAGGCGGCCCTGTCGGTCGGCATCTCACTGCGCACGATCTGGGTGATCGTCTGGTCGGTGGCGGGCGTGGTGGCGCTGGTCGCGGGCGTCATGTGGGGCTCCAAGTCGGGCATACAGTTCTCGCTGTCGCTAATCGCGCTGAAGGCGCTGCCGGTGCTTATCCTAGGTGGATTCGAATCCATACCCGGCGCCATCGTCGGCGGGCTTATCATCGGTGTCGGCGAGAAGCTGGCGGAAGTCTATGGCGGGCCGATCATCGGCGGCGCGATCGAAAACTGGTTCGCTTACATGCTGGCGTTGGCTTTTCTCCTGTTCCGGCCGCAGGGCCTGTTCGGAGAAAAGATCATCGAGCGGGTCTAGGCGGCATCGGCAGCCTGAGCAGGGAGGAGAAGACATGTTCTACAGGGAAGCGGGACTGTTCAAGACGAGCTATGCCGCGGACCAGGCGGTGTTTCCCATCCCGCAGGACAGGTATTTCATCCTCGGGGTGCTCATCATTGCCTATGTGGCCGTTCCGCTGCTGATCGAGGACTACTGGCTCAACGCAGTGATGCTGCCGTTCCTCGTCTATTCGCTGGCGGCGCTCGGCCTCAACCTGCTCACCGGCTATTGCGGGCTGCTGTCGCTCGGCACCGGCGGTTTTCTCGCCGTGGGCGCGTACACCGCCTACAAGATGATGACCGCTTTTCCCGGACTGGACATGATCTTCGTCCTGCTGACGTCGGGTACTGTTACGGCGCTGGTCGGGCTCCTGTTCGGGCTACCATCGCTGCGGATCAAGGGCTTCTACGTGGCTGTTGCGACGCTGGCGGCGCAGTTCTTTCTGATCTGGCTCTTCTACAAGGTCGGCTGGTTCTACAACTATAACGCCACGGGGCAGATTACCGTGACACCTGGCTATTCCTTCGGTGTCCTGGTGACGTCGCAGAAGGCCGAGCCGGCAGCGAAGTATCTGTTCGTGCTTAGCGTCGTCGTGGTCTTTGCGCTGATCGCCAAAAACATTATCCGGGGCCGTATCGGGCGCATGTGGATGGCCGTGCGCGACCAGGACATCGCGGCGGAGCTGATTGGCATCCGGCCATTTCCCACAAAACTCTCCGCGTTCGCTGCGTCGTCATTCTTCATTGGTGTGGCCGGGGCAATGATTTTCGCCAACTGGCTGGGCGCGGCGGAGTCGGGTGAGACCTTCGGTATCAATGAGTCGTTTCTCGTGCTTTTCATGATCATTATCGGAGGACTCGGCTCGATCCTCGGATCCTTCCTTGGCGCGGGTTTCATGACCCTGATGCCGATCCTGCTAAAGAACACGCTGGTGGATTATTTCGGCCTGACCGCGGTTTTCGCCAAGCACATGGAAATAATGATGATGGGCGTGCTCATCGTATTCTTCCTCATCGTCGAGCCGAACGGCCTCGCGCGCCTTTGGCAGATTGTGAAGGAAAAACTGCGACTTTGGCCGTTTCCGCACTAGTGGGGATGGCCGGTCGGAAAGGCGGCAATTGAATAATTGAGACCGAGGCCGCAACTGCTACACTTGTCTTCAAGGCTTCCGGGAGAAACCGGGCGCCGCAAATAGGGAGGAAGTACTAATGAGGTTGAGTAGACTTTCAGCGGTCTTCGCGGCCGCAGCTATTGCTCTGCCGCTTGGCGCCACGACGGCTCCGGCCTACGAGCTTACAATCCCGTCCATGGACTACCGGACGGGTCCTTATGCGCCGAACGGCATTCCATTCGCTAACGGCTGGACCGACTACTGGACGTTGCTCAATGAACGCGATGGCGGCATCAACGGCGTCAAGGTCAAGGTCGTGCCCTGCGAGACGGCATACAATACGAAGCAGGGCGTGGAGTGTTACGAGAAGACGAAAGGCGAGGGCAGTGGCGCCCTAGTCTATCAGCCGTTGTCCACCGGCATCACCTACCAGCTCATTCCCAAGGCCTCGGAAGACAAGATCCCGATCCACTCGATGGGATACGGCCGCACATCGGCGGCGAATGGCAAGATCTTCCCGTGGATATTCAACTTTCCAGCCACGTACTGGAGCCAGGCTTCCGCTCTCGTGAAATACATCGGCGAGAAGGAAGGCGGTATGGACAAGCTGAAAGGCAAGAAGGTCTATCTCGTCTATCACAACTCCGCTTATGGCAAGGAGCCCATCCGCACGCTTGAGGAGCTGTCCAAGAAGCACGGCTTCGAATATCGCGGCCTCGCGGTCGATCATCCGGGCCAGGAGCAGAAGTCCACATGGCTGCAGATCCGCCAGGAGAAGCCGGACTGGATCCTGATGTGGGGCTGGGGCGTGATGAACCAGGTCGCCATCAAGGAAGCCGCCTCGATCCGCTTCCCGATGGATCATTTCATCGGCGTGTGGTGGTCGGGTTCGGAGAATGACGTGCTTCCGGCCGGCGACGGCGCCAAGGGCTACCTCTCCGGGGCCTTCCATCAGCCGGGCGCGGATTTCCCCGTACACAAGGACATCCTCAAATACGTCTATGACGGTGGAAAGGCGACCGATCCCTCCTTCAAGGATCGCGTAGGCGAAGTGCTCTACAACCGTGGCATGGTGGCGGCTCTGTTCGCTTCCGAGGCCGTCCGCAACGCCATGAAGATCCATAACACAAAGGAGATCACCGGCGCGCAAATGCGGGATGGCTACGAAGCGCTCGATCTTACCGAGGCCCGTCTGAAGGAACTTGGTGCGGGAGGTCTCACCTATCCCATCAAGATCACTTGCGACAACCACGAAGGCCCCGGCCTGGTGGCGGTGCAGCAGTGGGACGGCAAGAAGTGGAAGATCGTGTCCAAGTTCTATGAACCGGACTGGGACGTGCTCAAGCCGCTCATCAAGGAAGACTCCGAGGGCTTCGCCAAGGAAAACAACATCACGCCTCGCGAGTGCAAATAATGCTGGATCCGGCTCGATCGAAGAAGAGCCCCCGGGCGGCGGCGGATACGCCGCCGCCCATCCTTTCCGTCAACAATATCGAGGTGATCTACAATCACGTCATCCTGGTGTTGAAGGGCGTATCGCTGGAAGTTGCAACTGGCGGCATCGTTGCGCTGCTGGGGGCGAATGGTGCGGGCAAGACGACGACACTGAAGGCCATTTCGAATCTGCTGCGAGCCGAACGCGGCGAGGTGACGAAGGGCGAAATCACTTTTGAAGGCGACAAGGTACATGCACTTTCGCCCAATCAGCTGGTCACGCGCGGCTGCATCCAGGTGATGGAAGGCCGTCACTGCTTTCCGCATCTGACTGTCGAAGAGAATCTGCTCACCGGCGCCTATACGCGCGGCAACGCCTGGCGGTCGATCAGTGAAGATCTCGAGGTCGTCTACACCTATTTCCCGCGCATCCGCGACAGGCGCAGTTCGCTTGCAGGCTACATCTCGGGCGGCGAGCAGCAGATGACCGCGATCGGACGTGCGCTGATGTCCCGGCCGAAGATGATCCTGCTCGACGAGCCGTCGATGGGCCTTGCGCCGCAACTGGTCGAGGAAATCTTCGAGATCGTGAAGCGGCTCAACACCGAGCGCGGGGTCAGCGTGCTGCTGGCGGAACAGAACACCAATATTGCCCTGCGCTACGCCGGATACGGCTACATATTGGAAAACGGCCGGGTGGTGCTGGACGGCGACGCCAAGGCGTTGCGCGAGAATGAGGACGTCAAGGAGTTCTATCTCGGCATTTCCGGCGGAGACCGCAAGTCGTTCCGCGACGTGAAGCACTACAAGCGTCGCAAGCGCTGGCTCGCCTGAAGCTATCCTTCGATTTCAGACCTGCGGCTGCGCGCCCCTGACATCTGGCGCGACATCGATAGTTGCCCACCATTTGTTGGGCAAAGATGGGTCTTGGGATTTCCCTTCATATTGGCAGGTTGGGCGAGAGAAACTGTCACTCCGCATGTCCGCCGCTGCCGATATCCGACGTATAGCACGGCTACAGGTAACAGATTGGGATAAATCCCAACATTATTGCCCACACTGTTAGTGGGCCATTATTTGTTTGCCTTCCCTATCCGCGGGCCGCAAGATTCCTGCAGTGCCCTTCGCAACGGGCCAGCGTTTGGGGGAAGAAACGTGACCATAGACACCGGAATTCTGCTCGACGAGATCGCCAATTTTTGCCGACGCTCCGGGATAGCCGAATCCACGTTCGGCAGGCGGGCGGTCAATGATGGCAAGCTGATCCAGCGCCTGCGACAGGGCGGACGGATCACCACGGACACGCTCAACCGCATCCGGGACTTTCTCGGCGACGATGTTACAGAGAGTGGCCCGCCCGAATCGGCTCCGGCCAAGCAACAGCCGCAAGTCAAGCCGTCATGGCCCGCAGTAGGGACACCGATGGCTGGCATGGCGCCGTCGGCGGCCAATGACCCGCAGGGCAATTTCCGTTTCTTCGACAACCGGCAGAAATACCTGCTGTTCGTGAATACCTGCAGCGAGAAAAAGGTGGTCGCCAGCAGGGTGGCCATGGAGCTGGCGTCTATCCAGCCTTCGCCGCCGGCGGTGCGCTTGTTCGACGCGGGCATGGGCGATGGCACAGTGCTGTCGCGGGTCATGCGCGCCATGCACCGGCGTTACCCCAACATGCCATTGTATGTGGCGGGCAAGGAAATCAGCCTGGAAGATGTGCGCCTGACGCTGGACAAGCTGCCGGACCGCCTTTACGAGCACCCCGCTACGGTCTTTGTGTTCACCAACATGTATTACGCCGAGGCGCCCTGGCTGACGGTACGATCGCCAAAGGCGGCAAGGTCGCTGATATGGAAAGAAGTTGCGCTGTCCGGGAGCACGGCGGGTGAGTTCGAGGAACAGATCGCCGATCTGGGGCCTTTCCTGACAGAGAGCTGGAAGGCGCATGTCAGTCCCAAATCGGGCAATCCGGTTTACGACCGGCCGACAGTGCTGGTGCTATACCGGGAAGATCACAAGTTTCTGCTCGATCCAATCGTGCCGAAGCCGGGGAGGGCGGAAGCCGAATTCGATCTCATCATCGCGTCGCAACCCTATCGGGCGCGGGCGTCGGCGGAGTTCAAGGCGGACAAGGTGATTGCACCTCTGGCCCAGGCGCTCAGGCCCGGCGGGCGGCTTCTTGCCATACATTCCTGCGGCCGCGATCCGGGTATGGAAATCATCCGCAATGTCTGGCCGGGCGATAGTCCTTTCGTTTGCGACCGTCATCAAATCCTGCGCGCCGTCAAGAACACGCTCGGCCCGACGGCACGTAATCTGAGCTTCAAGGCCTATTCCGACAGCCGCTCCATATTTCAGTATCAGATGGAGACCTTGCCGGGGGAAGTTGCAGGGCCGATAGGCACATCGACGCTGTTCGCGGCATGGAACGCCGCCATCTATGTGGCGCAGGTCGAGGACGAGCGGCTCGAGGAAGCCGTTCGTGATGGCCGGTATCTGGAGGCCACCCGCGCCGTTCTGCGCAAGCACGGCGGACTATGGTTCAACGACGAGTCCTACGTCATCTCGCGTCGGCGGATGTGAGGGACGATGCGGACGCGCGGCAGCTCCCGCGGATTGGGAACCAGTGGCGGCGAGAGCGGAGAGGACTCGCGGCGCGCGCCTTCAGGCGCGGGCGCGGTCAGCGCCCTGCTCAGTAGCGCATCCATCGAGATTTCGCCGCTGGACGACACCGCGGCCGGCAAGGCGGTGGCGCGGCTCAAACCAGGCAGTGACGTCTATATCGCGGCGCTGCCGCGCGCGAACTACCGTCAGATCGCCAGCACAGCGGCCGCGCTGCGGCGCCTCGGCCTCGCTCCGGTGCCACATATTGCAGCGCGCGGCCTGGCGAGCCGGGCGGAACTGTCCGAATTTCTGGC
>JAYZVT010000129.1:0-2936 GCA_036155355.1 Pseudomonadota bacterium | reverse complement strand
TGCTGCTGGACCTTGGTTACGAGGCGATCATGGCAAGTTCCGGACCGGAGGCGCTCAAGGTCCTGGAATCGGACGTGAAAGTGGATCTGCTGTTTACCGACATCGTCATGCCCGGCGGCTACAACGGTGTGCAGCTCTATGCGGCCGCGGTCGAAAGGCGGCCGGGTCTGCCTGTGCTCTACACCAGCGGCTATGCGCACAGCGTCGTGCAGGAAATCGAACTGATTTCCGACAAGCTGCTGTCCAAGCCATATGTGCAATCGACGCTTGCGGAGATGGTGCATAAGGCCCTTCACACAAGCACCCAGGAAAGGAAATCCTGAGTCGGCCAGGGCGGGATTTCCATCGATTGCGGGGCAAGCGGCGCAGGGAACCAATTCACCGCCGAAACGTTCTCCCGGTAGTTGCGACGTCTGGTGTCATGCGGGCGCCAGAACGAACCAAAGGGAGAATTGACCATGATGAAGAAGTTACTTTCCAGCGCGGCCGTGGTCGCGCTGCTGGCCGGCGGCGCCATCGCTGCTGAAACCTCCGACAAGGCGAGCACCACCATGCCGCAGACCGCGTCCGGCGTCGAATTCGTGAACGCGCAGGGCTCGGCCGAACTGGTCAGCAGCAACATTGTCGGCGCGAGCGTGCGGAACCCCAAGGGTGAGACGCTCGGCGAGGTGAACAACATCATTGTTTCCAAGAGCGGCAGCATCGAGACAGTCGTGATCGGCGTCGGCGGTTTCCTCGGAATCGGCGAGAAGGATGTGGGTGTGCGTTTCGCGTCGCTGCAGATCAAGCCGCAGAGCGAGGCTCCCGCGGCGAAGGCCCCCGCCGCCAAAGAACCTAAGGAAGTGGTCCGCGCTCCTGCCAACGAGAAGCCCGGCATGACCGGCCAGGCGCCGACGCCGGCCACACCTTCCACGCCGTCCACCTCGACGGCTCAGCGCCCGGCTACGCCGCTGGGTTCCGGTTCGCAGGCGCAGCCGAACCAGACGGCGTCCGACCGCAACGAAAACATCGTCGTGGTGCTGAACGCCACCAAGGAGCAACTGGAAAGCGCTCCCGAGTACAGGTTCCTGGGCGAGCAGGACACCAAGCAGACCCAGAAGTAATGCGTCCAGGCGCGGGGCCGGACGGAACCATCCGGCCCCGCCCCGGTTTAGTCATTCCGCATTGTAGACAAGGTCCAACCGCGCAGTAAAGGAGACCGACCATGTTTGGCTGGGCAATTTTCTTTCTGCTGGTCGCGCTCGTGGCGGCCGCTCTGGGATTCGGCGGCATCGCCGGAGTCGCAGTGGAGTTCGCGAAACTGATTTTCGTCATTGCCATCATCCTGTTCGCTATTTCACTGATCTACGGACTGGTCACGGGCCGGCGTCCACCCGCGCCCTGACCTGGCGAACATTTATCCGAAAGGGCGGCGGGCCCGTGAGCCCGCCGTTTTTTTGCGCCTGGACACGCGCGGCCATGCTATAGGCGCGGGCGTCATTGCAGCGGGCACACGGGCAGGGCATGGACTGGTCGGCACGGCAGTATTTGCGCTTCGAGGACGAGCGCACCCGGCCTGCGCGAGACCTGCTGAACGCCATCGGGACGCAGTCGCCCGCCCGCGTCATCGATCTGGGCTGCGGTCCCGGCAATTCGACGGAACTGCTCGCGCAACGCTTTCCGCAAGCCGAAGTCGAGGGCCTCGACTCGTCTCCCGACATGGTCAAACAGGCGCACGCGCGGCTGCCCGGTATCCGCTTCCAGACCGCAGACCTGAACAGGTGGACGCCCGACACACCCTATGACGTGATCTTCTCCAACGCGGTGCTGCACTGGCTGCCGGATCACGAGAGCTTGCTGCCGCGCCTCATGAAACAGTTGTCGCCGGGCGGCAGCATCGCCTTTCAGATGCCCGACAACCTTGATGAACCGTCGCACAGCTCAATGCGAGACGTGGCGGCGCTCGCCCGGTTCAAGGCAAAGCTGGGCAGCGCGGACGGGGAGCGCACCGCTATCGGCACGCCGGACGACTACTACCGCATACTCAAGCCGCTCGGCGCGCGTGTAGACATCTGGCGCACGGTCTATACCCACGTTCTGGACGGCGCGGAGGCCATCGTCGAGTGGTTCAAGGGATCGGGCCTGCGGCCCTATCTGGCGCGGCTCGACGAGGGAGAAAGAGCCGAGTATCTCGCCGCCTATCTTGACCGCATCCGCGAGGCCTATCCGCCCCAGCCGGACGGCAAGGTGCTGCTCGCCTTTCCACGTCTGTTCGTGGTGGCGGGACGGTGACTGGGGCAACGACATTCGGAAATCCGCGGCCGTTCGATGGCGCCGCAACGAGCAAGCCGGCAGGGGGAATTACATGACGGCGCGAGGCACACTTTACCGTGGCATGGACCGGGCGGCACTGGACGCGGCCTACAACAACAGCGCCGCGGTGAAGGACAGCGCGTCCTGGCTGGAGAAGTGGCGCAAGAACAGTGCGGAGGCAGGTGCAAGAGGGGAGGTCCGGCGCGACATAGCATACGGGACGCAGGCGCGGCAGAAGTTCGACCTGTTCCTCACCGGCGACACGTCGTCTCCGCTCTTCGTCTTCATTCATGGCGGTTACTGGCAGCGCAACGACAAGGAGGGCTTCTCCTTCGTCGCCGAAGGTCTGCTTCCGCTCGGGGTCAGCACGGCGGTTGTCGGCTATACGCTCGCACCAGAGGCGACGTTGACCCAGATCGTGGCCGAGATGCGTTCCGCCATCAGTTTCCTTGCGGCGCAGGGAGAGGCGCTGGGTTACGACCAGGGCAGCATCTGCGTCGGCGGATGGTCGGCCGGCGGCCATCTGACCGCGATGGTCGCGGACCATCCCGGCGTGCGCGGCGCGGTCCCCATCAGCGGCATCTTCGACCTGGAGCCAATGAGGCTCTGCTACATAAATGACAAGCTGCGGCTCACGGCAAAGG
>JAYZVT010000128.1:0-6854 GCA_036155355.1 Pseudomonadota bacterium | reverse complement strand
ATGCGGGGCGAGCCGCGCGAGATAGGTGCGGCTGGCCGCCTGCAGCGGACCCGCGGCCAGTCCGATCAGGACGGCGAAAGCCATGTAAACCTGCTCGCCGGACGAGGAGAAAGGCGCTGAGCCGGGGACAGGAGGGTCCGCATCGAAGGCGAAGAGGACAGTGTCGCGATCGACGGAGAGAACACCAATCGAGCCGGCCATAAGGGCCACGAGGGAGACCATGATGACGAAACGCGGGCCGAAGCGGTCATCAAGCGGCCCCCCCGCCCAGGCACCGATGGCGCCGGCGATGGTCAGCACCACACCGAACAGGCCGAGTTCGATGCTGGTCCATGTGAATACTGACGCCGCATATATGCCGCCGAAGGCGAAGATGGCGCCGAGGCCGTCGACGTAAAGCATGCGCGCGACGAGGAAGCGCAGGATCGGTGCATAGGCACGGATGTGCGCGAATGTGGCGGCGAGGCGACGCAGACCGTCACGAATGGCGGACTCCCTTGAAGGATGCAGGGGCGACCGATCAGGCGTGAAAACAAAGAACGGGATAATGAACAGCACATACCAGAGGGCGGAGAAGGGTCCGATCGCCCGGTCGCCCTCGCGCGCGAGATGGTCCAGTTGGAGTAGCGGCTTCAGCCCGAGCATGGTGCGGCCCGACTCCCAGTCGGCCACGAGAAACCCGGCAGCAAGCACGAGGCTGAGCAGTCCGCCCGCATAGCCGAGCGCCCATCCTGCGCCCGACAGGCGTCCGAGCCGACCGGGCTGCGCAAGCCCGGGCATCATGGCGTTGGTGAACACTGTCGCGAATTCGGCGCCCACGGAGGCCAGCAGGAAGGACGCGCAGACGAGCAACAACGTACCCTCGGCGCCGGGCGCGGCGAACCACAGGCCACAGAGTCCCACGACGAGCATCACCGAGAATGCGGCCACCCAGTATTTGCGGCCGCCCGAAGCATCGGCGATGGCGCCCAGCACGGGGCTGGTAAAGGCGACGACGAGTGCGGCGATGCCGGTAAGCAGGCCCCACAGCGCCTGCCCATGTACCGGATTGCCGATGTAGCCAGCAGCGAAATACGGCGCGAAGAGAAAAGTCAGGACCAGCGTGTAAAAAGGTTGGGACGCCCAGTCGAACAGCATCCAGCCCCAGATGGCCGGACGCGAGGCACTCGTGCTGGACATTGTATCCGCGTCAGGCAGGCGCGAGCGCGCCCAGATGTCCGACGGCAACGGTCAGGCGCGCAAGCGTAAGACCGGAGCCGTCGAGCACCTCGTCGATGCTGCGACGGGCGCGGGCGGCGGATGTATCGTGACGCTGACGCCAGGCCTCGAAGCTCTCCTCGCCCGGCTTCTCGCGCACCGCCGACTGCACGATGCCCCGCACTGCGCCCGACAGGGAGGCCATGGCGGCGTTGATGGCGAGGCGGTCGAAATAGTCCGTCACCAGCATCTCCTCGGCGGCGGTGCGAAGCTCGTCGATGCGGAAGTGGGCTATGGCGTCGGCGTGAATGCGCGCGACGGCATCATGTGACTTGCCCGTCGCATCGGCGCAGAGCACTGCGTCGGGCGCGCCGGCGAGGAAGCGCAACTCGGCGAGGCGGCGTGCGGTCGCGGGCGGGACGCCGGCCGCCTCAAGACCGCCGCGGTCGGCGTCGAAGCGGGACAATTGCGCGCCTGACAGCACCTTCGACAGAACTTTCGACTGAGCGACGATACCATCGCGATAGTGGGCGATCACCTTGGTGAGGCCTTCGCTGAAGCGAGCATGACGAAGGAACCAGCCAGTCTCCTGCCGCAGCAGGCCCTGTACGCGCAGATAGAGGTCAAGCTGCAGGCTGCCGGAAATCTTGTTGTCGAGGGCGTCGATCTGGTCGAACAGCGGCTCCAGATCGAAGACGGCGGCGACAGTGACGTAAGCAGCGGCAATGGCGCTGGCGGTGTGGCCGGTCTCCTCCTTCAGGCGCACGAACATGGTGGAGCCACCGCGATTGATGATGGCGTTAGACAACTGAGTGGCGATGATTTCGCGGCGAAGACGGTGTTTGGCGATTTCATCGGGATAGGCCTCCTGCAGCCGCTTGGGAAAGTAGCTGCGCAGTTCGGTCTCAAAATATGGGTCGTCGGGGACGCTCGAGGCAATCAGCTCGTTGTAGACGTCGATCTTGGCGTAGGCGAGCAGCACGGCAAGTTCGGGCCGTGTCAGCGGCTGGCCCTGTTCGCGACGCACCTCAAGCGCGTTGTCGTCGGGGAGCAGCTCGACTTCGCGATCCAGCAGGCCGTCCGTCTCCAGGCTGCGCATGAGGCGCGCCTGGAATCCCAGATCGGCCAGGCCGCGACGCTGGCCGAGCGACAAGGCCAATGTCTGGAGGTAATTATTGCGCAGGCATGCAGCGGCGACATCCTCCGTCATCCTGGCGAGGAACTTGTTGCGCGCGGTGATGTCCAGCTTGCCCGCGGCGACGGCTGCGCCGAGCGCGAGCTTGATATTCACTTCCTGGTCGGAGGAGTTGACGCCGGCGGAATTGTCGATGGCGTCGGTGTTCACCCGGCCACCGGCCATGGCGAACTCGATGCGCCCGCGCTGGGTCACGCCGAGATTGGCGCCCTCGCCGACCGCCTTGACGCGGAGATCTGAAGCCTTCACGCGGATCGCGTCGTTGGCGCGATCACCCACCTGCTCCGGCGACTCGCCCGAGGCGGCGACATATGTGCCGATGCCGCCGAACCACAGCAGGTCGGCACTGCTCTTGAGGATGGCGCGCATCAGTTCGGCCGGCGTCACGGCAGCGGCGTCCAGGCCAGTCATGGCGCGGATTTCGTTGCTTAGCGGTATGGATTTCAGCGAGCGCGGAAAGACACCACCACCCTTGCTGATGAGCTTGGCGTTGTAGTCCTGCCAACTCGAACGCGGCAGGTCGAACAACCGCTTGCGCTCGACCCAGGTCTTTTGCGGATCCGGGTCCGGGTCGATGAAGATGTCGCGATGATCGAAAGCCGCCAGCAGTCGAATCTGCTTCGACAGCAGCATGCCATTGCCGAACACGTCGCCCGACATGTCGCCGACGCCGATGACGGTAAAGGGCGTGGACTGGATGTCGGTGTCCATTTCGCGGAAGTGCCGCTTTACCGCCTCCCAACCGCCCCGCGCGGTGATACCCATCTTCTTGTGGTCGTAGCCGGCCGAGCCGCCGCTGTCGAATGCGTCGCCCAGCCAGAAATTGTGCGACACCGAGATCTCGTTGGCGAAGTCGGAAAATGTCGCCGTGCCCTTGTCGGCTGCGACGACGAGATACGGATCGTCGCCGTCATGGCGCACCACGCGCTCGGGCGGAATCACCTTGGCCCCGTCGAGATTGTCGGTGACGGAGAGCAGCATTGAGATGAACAGGCGGTAGGCGGCGATGCCCTCCTCCATGACCTGTTCGCGCGTGCCGCCAGAAGGCAGCCACTTGGGAACAAAGCCGCCCTTGGAGCCGGTCGGCACGATGACGACGTTCTTCACCTGCTGCGCCTTGGCGAGGCCGAGAATTTCCGTCCGGTAATCCTGCAGGCGGTCCGACCAGCGCAGGCCGCCGCGGGCGATGCGCCCGCCGCGCAGATGCAGGCCCTCCACGCGCGGACAAAAGACGATGATCTCGGCAAATGGCCTCGGACTCGGCGCTCCGTCCACCCGCTTGGAATCCAGCTTGATGGCGATGGCTGGCGGCGGCGAATCTGCATCGTCGCGCTTGTAGAAATTGGTGCGCAGCGAGGAGCGGATGAGATTGCGGAAATGCCTGAGGATGCGGTCCTCGTCGAGGCTCGGCACGGCGTCGAGAGCCCGGTCCACCGCCTCGCTTAGCGCCTCCTCGGCGCTCTTGCGCGCCTTTTCGCCGCCCTTGCGGTCGGGATCGAAGCGGACGCGGAACATCTCCATGAGATTGCGCGCGACTTCTAGGTGACGCACGAGCGTTTCAGCGAGATAGGCCTGGCCAAATGGCGCGCCGATCTGGCGAAGATAGGAGCCATAGCCGCGCAGCACCGCCGCCTCGCGCCAGTCCATTCCCGCGGCAAGAACCAGCCGGTTGTAGCTGTCGCTGGTAGCGTCGCCGCGCCAGACGGCGAGGAACGCGGATTCGAGCCGGCCATCCATCGCTTCCAGATCGACGGGCGTGGGCCCTTGCGTTTCAAGGATCATGTCGTGCAGCGACAGCTTCTGATCCTGGCCATGGGGCGAGATCATGTAGGAGCGTTCGTCAATTACCGAGAAGCCCAGATTCTCGAGTACCGGCACGCGGCGGCTGAGGGGGATAGAACCCTGCAGATGGTATATAGCCACGTGAATGCGCCCGGTCGGGTCGCCGTCCTTGCCGTAGAAATCCACCGCCACCGGATGCTCCGGCGTTAGCTTTTCAAGGCGTTCTATGTCGAGGACTGCGCGGGAGGGTTCAAAGTTCGCTTCGTAGCCGACAGGAAAGGCTTGCGCATATTTGCGCGCCAAATTTTCGCCATTCGTCAGGTCCTGCAGTGCGCGCAGCTCATGGCCCAGCCGGTCGGACCAGGTGCGGACGATCTCGGCTATCTGGCGTTCGAGGAAGGTCTGCTCGATCTGGGGTGTCTTGCCCTCATAGCGGCCGATGATGAAATGGATGCGCACCATCGGGCCTTCGGGGAAGAATGGATAAAATGCGGAGACGCGACCCTTGTAACTTTCGGCAAGAAACTCGCCGATACGCTGGCGCACCTCGGTGGAAAAGCGGTCGCGGGGCACGAAGACGAGTATCGAGACGAAGCGGTCGAAGCGATCGATACGGGCGAAGGCGCGGGCGCGCGGGCGCAATTCCAGACTCTGGATGGCCGTGGCGACGTCATAGAGATAGTCCACGTCAATCTGGAACAATTCGTCGCGCGGAAACGTCTCGATGACGTTTTGCAGTGCCTTGGCGCTGTGGCTATTGGGCGCGTAGCCTGAGCGGTTCATGACCAGCTCGGCCTTGTGGCGCAGGAAGGGAATCGAGCGCACCGACCGGGTGTAGGCCGTGGACGTGAACAGGCCGACGATGCGCAATTCGCCCGAAATCTCGCCATTGTCGCCATAGATCTTCACGCCAATGTAGTCCATATGCGCGCGGCGATGCACGCTGGAGCGCACATTGGCCTTGGCGACGATCAGAGGCGCGGGCTGCAGGAAGAACTGCCGGATCTCCGGGGTCCAGTGAACCAGCTCGTTACCGCGGCGCAGCACGTAAACGTCGGGATCGCGCAGTATGCCCAGGCCGGATTTCTGGATCGGCTCGAGTTTGCCGCGCTGGGCGCCGCCGACGAAGGCGAAGGCGCGCATGCCGAGGAAAATGAAATTGTTGTCCAGCAGCCATTTAAGAAACTGGATCGACTCCGCCAGGTCGGAAACCGGAACCGGCGGCGGCGAAGAGGTGTAGGCAGCGACGGCGCGATTGAGACGGTCCAGCATTGGGCGCCAGTCGCGGACAACGGTGCGGACGTTGTCAACGATGCCCGATAACGCCTTTTTCAGCTCTTCCAGTGCCTGCTTGTCGGAGAGCCGCTGCACGTGGATATGGATATAGCTCTCCCGGCCCGTCCACCTGTCCTCGCCGTTGCCGGGCTGTCCGACATCTTTGAGCCGGCCTCTGGCATCGCGGTTCACCGCCAGGACGGGATGCAGGACCAGATGCACGCCAAGCCCGCGCTCCTGTATCTCGCCCATGATGGAGTCGAGCAGGAACGGCATGTCGTCGTTGACAATCTCGATGACGGTGGCGTCGCCGTGGGGGCCGGTGATGTTCTCGGGGTTGAAAAGCCTGATCTTGTGCTTGCCGGTCTCGCGTGTGGCGGCGAATTCCCACGCCGACAGCAGCAGCGCCGCGATTGCCCGCGGCGGATACCTGTTGATGTCGGGATCGTCGGAGCTGGCGACGAACATTCCAGCGAAGTGCTGCTGCGCCTGGCTGCCGCGGCCAGACTCCCGTATGGCCGACAGGACCTTGGTCGAAAAAGAGCCGGATCTCGCTGTCGCCGCCTGAGACACCTGTTTCCCCCGCCGCCTTGCGCCCCTTGATCCCGCCGAAACCGGAGCGTTCTTCCGACGCTTTCGAGATTGGCGCGGCGGTGAAGTCATGACAAGGCATAATCCGGTCTGAAGGGAGCCGCGTCACTGCCCATGACGGGGTATGGCGCGGGGTGACCGGCGTATTCGTGACGCCCTGACTGTCAGTCTCTTTGCAGTACAATCAAATGGTTGGGCAGTTCATTTTCGTCGGCGCTGCCGGGCGGGAAATGCTGGGCGAGGATGGCGCCGCAGCCGTTGATTGCCCCGACGAATCCTTCCGCCGCCTCACCGCGCGACAGATGCGCCGTCAATTCCGCGACGATGCCGTCCCACAGACCTTGCGGCGCCTTGTCGTTGATGCCCTTGTCGGCGATGACCTCCGCGTATCGCTCGGCGAGTGAGACAAAGATCAGCACGCCGGTGCGCTTTGCGGTCGTGTGCAGGTTCTGCGCGAGGAACTGCTCGACCGCGTGACGGTGGGCGCGGGCGCGCTTGACGCGGCCGGGGACGAGGCGGACACGCAACGGCCACCACTGCGCGGCTGCGGCAAAGACGAGAAAAACGAGCAGTTGTGCGGAGTAGATATCCTGCAATGGCCATGCGGCGAGGAAAATCAGCGGCATGGGGAGCGCGAGTGCGGCGAGGGCGGCCCACAGGACCGGAATGAAAGTGTAGTCGTCGCTGGAGTCGGCCACGACGGTGACGATCTCGCCGCTCGTTTTTTTCTCCGCCTGGGCGATGGCGCGGCTGATGCGCTGGCGCTCCTTCTGGGAAAACAGTGTCATGACGCTTCTCCTACCAGCCTCCGGAC
>JAYZVT010000127.1:0-2672 GCA_036155355.1 Pseudomonadota bacterium | reverse complement strand
AGTCGGGCGGCAAGATGTCCATCGACAGCGAGCCGGGCGCGGGCACCTCGATCCGGCTGCTGCTGCCCGTGGCCAAGCCGCCCTCGGCGCGCGCGGCAAAAAAGCAGGACGGGGGCCCGACGCGCCTGCGCCGCCGCATCAGGGTCGTGGATGACGATGGAGCGGTTCGGGCAACAATGGTCGAATATCTGCGCGATGCGGGCTATGTGGTGCTGGAGGCGGGCGAAGGCGAGGAAGCGCTGCGCATAATCGCAAGAGCCCGGGTGGATTTGCTCGTCACCGATTATTCCATGCCCGGCATGACCGGAGCGGAGCTGGCGCAGAAAATTCGCAAGGCGCGCCCGGAACTGCCCATCATCTTCGTGTCGGGCAATATCGACTCCAAGGGCATCGAGCAGGACTTCCCCGAGAGCACGCTGCTGCTGCGAAAACCTTTCAATGCCGAACAGCTACTCGGCGCGGTCAACGATATGGCGAAGAAGAAGCGGCAAAAGGTCAAATAGACGTGCCGACGCATCAGCCTCCCGATATCGCCTGCAGCACGAAGACAGTTGTGCCCGGACGGATGGGCGTTGCGAGAGAGGCGCGACGGCCGTCCACGAAGATATTGACGTGCTTGCGGATCGCGGGCGTTGAATCCCGCAGCCGGTCGCGCATGCCGGGCCAGCGGGCGTCGAGTGCATCAAGCAGTTCGGCGACGTTCGCCGCCTCGATCTCCATACGTGTATGCGCGCCGGGAAAGAGCGCCACCAGCGCATCGGCCAGCACAACGGTGATCGTTCGTGCCGGGGAGGGCGCGCCGGAAGTGTGCCGGTTTGCGCTGTCGGACATGTCACTATGCCAATACTAACTGACCATCGTTTCGATGGAGGTGATGGTGGGCATGTGCTCGGCGATGCAGTCCCAGCTCCTGCCTTCGTCAGGGCTCGCATAGAGCGAGCCGCTGCTGGTGCCAAAATAGACGCCCGCCGGTGACAGCGGATCAGTGGCCATGGCTTGGCGGAGTACGCCAAAATACACGTTCTTCTGGGGCAGGCCCTTGCGCATGGCCTTCCAGGACTTGCCAGCGTCCGTCGTTTTCCAGACGGCCGCCTTCGCCTCCGGGACATAGCGGCCGAGGATGTCGCCATTGAGCGGCAACAGGTAAAGCGTGTCGGGATCACGGGGATGCACGGCGGTGGGAAAGCCGAAGGTGGAGGGCAGGCCCGGCTCGATGCTTTTCCATTCCCGGCCGCCGTCCTCGCTCAGATACATGCCGCAATGGTTCTGTTGATAGATGCGGTCGGCCATTCCCGGCGCCATGGCGATGGAGTGAATGCACTGGCCAAACTCGGGATAGCGGTTCTCCTCCGGCAGGAAGTCGCAGCGCACGCCCTTGTTGCGCGCCTCCCAGGTCCTGCCGCCGTCGGCGCTGTAGAACAGGCCCGCGGCGGAAATGGCTGCCCAGATGCGGTTTTCGTCTTCGGGGTGACGGAGGATGTGATGCAGGATCAACCCGCCGCCGCCCGGTTGCCAGTGAGCGCGTGAGGGATGGTTGCGCAGTCCCTCCACATGACTCCAGCTTTCGCCGCCGTCGGTGCTCCTGAACAGTCCCGCAGGTTCGACACCGGCGTAAAGAACACCGTTGCCGGTCGAGAGAGACCAGACAGACTTGATGGGCGTCTCTCCTTCCTTGTAGGCGAGGCCCTGGCTGGAATGGGTCCAGGTCTTGCCGAGGTCGGCGGACTTCCACACGGCGGGGCCGAACCACTCGTTGCCGCCGCCGGCATAGATGGTGCCCGCCGCATCGGCAGCGACATGGTTGATCGGCCATGCCTCGCAGAAGGGGCCACGCAGCTTCCACTTGTCGCGCTTGGCGCCGCCCTCGAGGATGAAGGCGCCCTTCTTGGTGCCGACGAGCAGGTGGACCTTCTTCGCCATGGCCGTACTCCTTGCGGGTTTCTACATATCGACGACGGTCTTGAAGCCGCCGTAGATCATACGCTTGCCGTCGAATGGCATGCCCTTGCCGCTCATCATCTTCGCAAGACGCGGATCGGCCATGACCTTCCTGTTCACCGCGTCGCGGTGCTTGCGCGACTTGTAGAGGATCCAGGAGAAGAACACGGTCTCACTCGGCTTCAGTTTGACGCTGCGGGGGAACGAGGTCCACTTGCCCTTCTTCACATCGTCGGCAATGCATTCACGGAACTCGATCGCTCCGTGCTCGCGCCAGATCTTTCCGGCCTTGCGGGCCAGAGCACGATAGGCGGCGAGGTTCTTCTTCGGTACCGGGACGATGAATCCATCTACATACATTCTGTTTCTCCCTGCAGGACGCGGCTCACTGGCGCGGCGGTTCTGGTGGCGGCGTCGAGATTGGAGAGGCCTTTCTCGAACATGCCTCCGACCATCTTGTCCCGGTCGAAGAAGACAAGGCAAATCGCCTTCTCGATGAAACTGGCATGGCCTGACATGGCCCAGGTGACGTCGGTCTTCTCGCCATTGGGCCTGAACGTGAACCGCACGTCACTGGTTCCCTCCATCGGCTCGATGAAATCCAGGCGGATGCCGATGCGCTCGGCTGGCGCGCTATCCACGATGGTCATGGAGCCCTTGCCGACGTCGGAATTTCCCGCCCAGGAGAATTTGGCGCCCTTTCCGGCGTCCGGTCCTTCAAACTTCGAGCTGGC
>JAYZVT010000126.1:0-4060 GCA_036155355.1 Pseudomonadota bacterium | reverse complement strand
GATGGCGCGGGGAACGGCCTTGAACGTCTCCTGCACGAGACGGGCGATATTTCCGGCCTCGTTATGCGCGGGTATGACGATGGATAGGCGCATGGCTTCTCTCGGGAACGCGCGACGGGGCGCCCATTGCGGCGCAGCATTAGCAACCTTTACGCAGCGCGGACAAGGCTTTAAATCTGCCCGGAAATCGCGGCGCCGAAGGGCCGGAATCGCCGGCAGCGGCGGGGCGGGAAAGCTCCCGCAAGTCATCAACCCAGGGGTCGCGGCAGATGTCCAGAAAACGCCCGGCTGACGAGGCCAGATGGGCAAGGAGTGCCCTGATCGCCATGGCTGCGATCCTCGCATTCCGTGTCGCCGCACTGGCGCTCAATCGCACCGACCTCATGTTCGACGAGGCCCAGTACTGGACCTGGAGCCGTGATCTCGACTTTGGCTATTTCTCCAAGCCGCCGCTCATCGCCTGGCTGATTGCGGGAGTCTCAAAGCTATGCGGCAATGGTGAATCCTGCGTGCGGGCACCCTCGCCTTTCCTCTACGCCGGCGCGTCCTGGTTCATTTTCCTCTCCGCTCGGCGGCTCTATGATGCGCGCACGGGCTTCTGGGCATCGCTCGTTTTCGCCACGCTGCCGGGAGTTTCCTTTTCCTCTGGCATCATTTCGACGGACGTGCCGCTGCTCTTCTTCTGGTCCGTTGCCCTGTGGGGTTTCATCGGACTGATGCAGGCTCCGCAATGGTACTGGGCTGCCATCCTCGGAGCCGCCATTGGTCTCGGCCTGAACGCGAAATACTCCATGGCGTATTTTGTCGGATGCGCTCTGCTCTGCATTGTCCGCGAGCCCGCCCTGCGCCGGCTGACGCGGGATCCCAGAAGCTATGCCGCGCTGCTGCTGGCCCTGGCGCTGTTGCTGCCGAACCTGATCTGGAATGCTCGGAACGGTCTCGCCACCATCTCCCATACCGCCGACAATGCCAATTGGGGTGGCGCGCTGCTGCATCCCCTGAAGATGCTCGAATTCGCCGGCGCGCAGTTCGGCGTCTTCGGACCGGTGATGTTCGCGCTGCTGCTGTGGATTTCCTGGCGCGCTATGCGGACAGCACCGTCGAATGAGGATCGCCTGTTGCTGTGGTTCAGTCTGCCCGTGCTCGCTGTCATTACCTTGCAGGCGCTGCTGTCACGCGCCCATGCCAATTGGGCGGCGACTGCCTATCCTGCGGCAAGCATCGTGGTGACCGCATGGTTGCTGCGCGAAAAGTCCTGGGCTCTGCTGCGCGGTTCGCTCTCGTTGCATGCCTGCGTCATGGTGGTGCTGGCGGCGGGCGCGGCGATGGCGCCGCAACTGAGTTTTCCAGGCGGCCGCAATCCCTATGACCGCGTCCTTGGCTGGAAGGCGCTTGCAGCAAGCGTGCGAGACGAAATGGTGGGGCGGCGATATCAGGCGATCCTCACTGAAGACCGCTGGCTGACCGCTGAATTGCTCTACTATCTGCGCAAGAACCGTTTCACCATTCGCAGCTGGCGGCCGGGACCCGCGCCGCGCGATCATTTTGAGATGACCCGGCCCTATAAAGGCTCCGAGGAGACCTTGTTGCTCGTCTCCCTGCGCCCAACCGCGTCCCACATTACCGCACGCTTCGAGGATGCGCAGTCCCTTGGCGAGCGGCGGGCCTCTGGTGGCGGCCCCGCGGCCCGTCCCATCTGGATGTGGGCGCTCTCGGGTTATCGGGGCCGGTGACCAGCATGTCCGGCCTTACCCACGCCAGAACGGAGAAGGGAATGGAGCGCGCGCGTTCCACGCTACTCCTGGCGGCTTGTGGCGTCGGCCTCGCGACTGCTCTGATTTTCCTTGTCTCCCCGCGGATCGACATGGCTGTGGCGCGCCTCTTCCTGCTCGATACCGGCGGCTTCGTCTTCAACTATCCCGGAATTGGCATGGATCTGCGCGTGCTGTTCAAGCTGCTCTTCTGGTTCGGTCTCGGCATCGCCCTGCTCGGCGTCGGCCTTTCGATATGGCGCCGCGAACTGTTTCGCCTCGATGCGCCGCGCTGGATTTTCCTGGCCTCCTGCCTGGCGCTCGGCCCCGGCATCGCGGCAAATGTCGTCCTCAAGGACAATTGGGGCCGGGCCAGACCCTTCCATGTAGAGGAGCTGGGTGGCACTCGCCAGTTCACGCCGCCGCTCCTGCGTTCCGACCAGTGCCAGGACAATTGCTCCTTCGTCTCCGGCGAGGCGTCTTCCATTTACATGCTGTTTTTTGCGCTTGCCCTGCTGTTTCCCGCCTCGAGCGGCCGCCTGTTCGGGTCGGGCGTCGTGCTCGGAACTGCCGCGGGACTTGTGCGAATGGCCCAGGGAGGGCATTTCCTGTCCGACGTCATTTTCGCAGGCGTTTTCATGGCCCTCATCGCGGCGGGTCTGCATTGCCTGCTGTTCGATCATGGCCTCGGCCGCCGAGCATCCGATGCGCTGCTGCGCTTGCGGTCACACGCGGGAGGTGCCGTGCGTTGACCTATGTCCTGCTCGACCGCAATGCCGGCCCTGCGCCGGGAGCCAGGTTGTACCGCGATCCTGCCGCGATCGTTAGCGCCACCTCGCCCCAGGAGGTAGCGTCCGCGCTCTCGCGGATGGAGGCGCTGCAAGCCGAGGGCTACCATCTCGCCGGTTACTTCTCTTACGAGCTTGCCTACGCGCTGGAGCCGCGCCTGCGACCACTGATGCCATCGCATCGCAACGTTCCATTGCTGTGGTTCGGCGCTTTCAAGGCGCCTGGGATGCTGCAGCCTCGCGAGATCGAAGAATTCCTCAGCCAGCAATCGGGCGAAGGCTTCCGCATTGACGAAATATCTCCGGATATGGCGCGGGAAGACTATCGTGCCCGCTTTGGACGCGCCCGCAGCTATATTACGGCGGGCGACATCTACCAGCTCAACCTGACACTCAAAGCGCGCTTCACTTTTTCCGGATCCCCGGCGGCGCTTTACCGGGACTTGCGCGGTCGTCAGCGTGTCGAGCATGGCGCACTTATCTCCTGTGAAAGCCGCACCATCCTGTCCCTTTCCCCGGAGCTGTTCCTCGAAATCGCGGACGGTAAGGCGATTACTCGCCCCATGAAGGGAACGGCGAGGCGCGGGCGGACGCTGGCCGAGGACGGCGCGATTGCCCGCTGGCTGGCCGGCGACGAGAAGTCGCGCGCGGAGAATCTCATGATCACCGACCTGATGCGCAACGACCTGGGACGGATTGCCGAGATCGGCAGCGTGCGCACCCCGGCGCTGTTCGAGGTAGAAGGCTACGAGACGCTGCACCAGATGACCTCCACCGTGGAGGCGCGGCTGCGTCCATGTATCGGCATATCAGACCTTGTCCACGCCCTGTTTCCGCCCGGTTCAGTCACCGGCGCGCCAAAGGTCCGCGCCATTGAAATCATCCGCGATCTGGAAACAGGACCGCGCAGTGTCTACACCGGCGCTATTGGCGCATTCACGCCGGACGGCGCTGCGACATTCAACGTCGCGATCCGCACGCTCACCATCGACTCAGCGGGTCGGGGCGAGATCGGCATCGGCAGCGGCGTGGTCAGCGACTCGCTCGCCGACGACGAATATGACGAATGCCTGCTCAAGATGCGCTTCATTTGCGCTCCAAGGCGCGAGTTTCAGCTTATCGAAACGCTGCGCCATGATCCGGACGGAAGCTTCGTGCTGCTGGAACGTCATCTCGATCGGCTGGCCGAGTCCGCTGCCTATTTCCGCTTCGCCTGCGATGGTAGTGCGGTGCGTGGGGCGCTCGCGGCAGAGTCGGCGCGACTGGGTACCGGAGAACATCACCGCACGCGCCTCCTGCTCTTCAAGGACGGGTACATAACCATTGCGTCTGTGCGAATCGATGCACCGGACGCGTCTTCGCCCATGCGCTACGTCCTGTCCGACCGGCACATCGACAGCACGGACTCAGCCGTCTTTCACAAGACAACCCTGCGTGATCTCTATGACGGGGAACACGCCAGATATGCGGCATCGCTCGGCAGCGACGAGGTGCTGTTTCTGAACGAGCGTGGCGAATTGG
>JAYZVT010000125.1:0-6074 GCA_036155355.1 Pseudomonadota bacterium | reverse complement strand
ACGAACGCTCCACTATCGGCCGACCCAGGCGGCCTGCTGGGACTGCATGGCGCTGTCGTTCTTCTGACCTCCAAGCAAGGAGTGGAAGCGATCGGCCATTCCGGCGTCGACGGCCTTGTCATCGAAGCTGATGGCCTGCATGCGCATATGGCAGACATCGCCACTCTTGTCGCCAGCAGCTGGATGACGGTGCTTGGCGAGCCACGGCCCGATTCCGCCGGCCACAACATGACGCGCGCGGGGCAACCGCTCGCGAACTAGAATTTCCGGTAATAGTCGAACGTCAGGTATGGCGTCATGTCGCCGTCGAAATAGTCACCCGTCGCGCCGCCAGCGAGCGTAAAGTCGCCTGACGCGCCATGCCAGCGCAGGAAGCCGCCGCCGCGTACGGCATTGTAGTCCTCGTTGCCTCCTGCACCGCCTTCACCGCCGAGAGACACACGATTCTTCACCTTGCTTCCCAATCGCGCGTGAACCCGGTAGTCGCCGAAGGCGGATGCAATGCTCGAGTCGAGAGAAAAGAGCCCGTGCGTGCCGATGTTGCGCCAGATCTCGGCCAGCGCCTTGATGCCCCACTGGCTACCCTGGACGCTATTTGAAGGATCCTGGGGTGTCAGCGCGTGGTCGATATACACAACTCCGGCATATGTCTTGACGATCCATTCGCCGCGGCGGATCAGGTAACCCGCCATGCCCTCCCAAAGCGCTACGTCGCCATGAAAGCGCGTGGGGATCGGCCCCGCCGGGCCGGACCGGGAGCCGTCATAGGCATAGCTGCCGCCACCGCCCAGAAGTCGCAGGCGAAAGCCCGTATCCTCGACGGGGCGGCCAAGCGCCCACACCCCACCCGCATAGGCAAAGCCGGAGTCATATGTGACGGCGATACCGCTGAAGGTCTCGAAGCGGTGATGTTGCGATGCTTCGCCGGCTGCCGGAACAGGATCCGCCCGGGCGGAAACAAGCGGCAGCAGGAGGAGAAGTCCTCCCATGCCCGCTGATTGCGCCGCAATGGCGCATAGCCGCAACCAGACTGCCACAACGCCCCCCGCGCCGCAGATTCCACAGTTTACTGCTCAGACACTCTGTCATTGCATTTGTAAACGTCAAAGCAGTTCTTGAGCATTGCTGCCGGCTTTCGAAGAATAATTCCCAGAAAACTTGATCGCCGACAATAATTTCTACCTTGAGTTTTAATATTCTTATGCTATCAACTTTAAGTTGTGCCGTTTGCCTGAGCGAATCTGCGCTGACCTTGCCCCGAAACCCGAAATCCTGTTGTGAGCCATTGTCGGCTTTGTTATTGCCGGCAGTCTCCGGGGATGTGCGTCATCTTCCGGCTCCTTCGAGGCGGCGCTGCGATCCCCGACCGGCTGCGCCATTGGACAGTTGGATCATTGGCGACGAGCACCGCGAAAAGCGCCGGCGGCGACTGGCAGCGTCGAGCCCGGATAGCACTTGCGCTCGCCGTCGGCTCCGCAGGCGCGGCGCTGTTCCTCTATCTCGTGCTGCCGCTTCCATGGATGCTTGGGTCGCTGGCCGCCTGCCTGGTTGCCGCAATAGCCCGACTCCCGGTCAAAGGTCCCTCCTTCCTGATTGCGCCGGCACGCGCCATCCTTGGTCTGGCAGTTGGCGCTGCTTTTACGCCGGCACTGATCGCGCGATTGCCGGAGATGGCGGTGAGCCTCGCCTTCATTCCCCCGTTCGTCCTGCTGATCGCCGGCTTGGGCGTCCCCTTCTACCGATATGTCGGGCGGATGGACCCGGCGACCGCGTTCTATTCCGCAATGCCCGGTGGATTCCAGGACATGATCGCCATGGGGCGAGATGCGGGTGCGAAGGAACGCCAGCTGACACTGGCACACAGCGCGCGCGTGCTGCTCATCGTGTTCGCCCTGCCCTTCTGGGTAGAATGGTCGGAGCATCTGCAAATAGGTGAGCGGGCTGCGGCCGTACAGCACTGGACAGGATACGATCCGCTCAATGTGCTGGTGCTGCTGGCCTGCGCCGCAGCGGGATGGTGGGCGGCACTGAAGATCGGCCTGTCGGGCGCACCACTGGTCGGACCGATGATCGCCTGCGCGGCGATCACCATTTCCGGCTTCGCAACTCTGCACTTGCCTTCCGAGGTCCTCAACCTGGCGCAGCTTGCGCTCGGCACCCATGCGGGCTGCCAGTTCGCCGGCGTGACGTGGAGGGAATTCGCCGGCACAGTGACAACGGCGCTGGCCTACACAGCGCTGCTGCTGGGACTAACGGCGGCATTTTCCCTTGTCGTGGTAGCCCTTACGGGTCTGGAACAACTCCCGGTCGTCCTGGCATTCTCGCCGGGCGGCCAGTCGGAGATGAATGTCATCGCCATCGTGCTCGGGGCCGATATCGCCTATGTGGCCCTGCACCACCTGTTCCGTCTGGCGATCGTCGTGCTCGGCGCGCAGGTGTTGTACCGCGTCCTGAACCGCCGCGCGCGCAAAGCCATGAAAGACTAGGCGACCAGGGCCTTCCTAGGCTCCACGAAGTCATAGCCGAGGGATTCCGCCACGGCGCGATAGGTGATCTTTCCCGCGTGCACGTTCAGACCGGCAAGGAGATGCGGGTTCTTGCGCATGGCCTATTCGGCGCTCTTGTTCGCCAACGCCAGTATGAACGGCAACGTAACGTTGTTGAGCGCGTAAGTAGACGTGCGCGCCACCGCTCCGGGCATGTTGGCGACGCAATAGTGGACCACGCCATCGACGATGTATGTCGGCTCCGCATGGGTCGTCGGCCGTGAGGTCTCGAAACAGCCGCCCTGGTCGATGGCGACATCGACGAGCACGGAGCCCGGGCGCATCCGGCCAACGAGCGCACGGCTGACAAGTTTTGGCGCGGCGGCGCCAGGCACCAGCACGGCGCCTATGACAAGATCGGCGGACGCCACTTCCTCCTCGATGGTCAGTGCGGTGGAGTAAAGGGTTTTCACCTGCGCGCCGAAGCGCACAACAAGAGCCCGCATGGTGTCAACATTGCGGTCGAGCACGGTTACGTCTGCGCCGACGCCGATAGCCATGTAGGCGGCGTTCTCGCCAACCACGCCGCCGCCGATGATGACGACCTTGGCGGGAGCTACGCCGGGCACGCCTGCGAGCAGAATGCCCGCGCCGCCAGATTCCTTTTCGAGACAATGCGCGCCTGCCTGGATCGCCATGCGCCCTGCCACCTGTGACATTGGCGCCAACAGCGGCAGTCCGCCATGGGCATCCGTCACCGTCTCGTAGGCGATGCAGGTCGCCCCGCTCGCGACAAGATCGCGGGTCTGTTCGGGGTCTGGCGCCAGGTGCAGATAGGTGAACAGGATCTGACCCGGACGCAGCAGCTGGCGCTCGCCGGCCTGTGGCTCCTTCACTTTCACGATCATATCGGCCTTGGCAAAGATCTTCTCAGCAGCATCGACGATAGTGGCGCCAGCATCGCGATAGGCATCGTCCGTTGCGCCGATACCAATGCCCGCGCCCGTCTCCACCATGACCTTGTGTCCGTGGCCGACGACCTCCCGCACACTCGCGGGCGTCATGCCGACGCGATATTCGTGAACCTTCACCTCCTTGGGCACACCCAGCAGCATGGTACATCCTCCTCATCGCCTGACATCGCCGCAAATCTCACACATGACGTATTCGCGCCACGCGCCGTAGGACCAGATTGCGCCAATTGGGCAGGCCAGTTCGGCTGTCACCTCAACCAACAATGCCCATATGACGCGCTATCAGGCGCGCCAGCAGCTTCACGCCCGGCTCGATGAACTCCGCCCTGATAGAGGAAAAGCCCAGGCGGAAACAGTTGCGCGGCGCCGAACGGGCGGCGAAATGAATGCTACCCGGCTCGATGATGATACCTTCCCCTAGCGCGACCTGCGCAAGCTCGTCGGCGTCCAATTCGGATGGGCCGCGCACCCAGAAACTCGATCCGCCGAAACTGGGTACACGGCTCGAGCGCGGCATATGCACCTCGAGCGCCCGGCCCATCTCCATCCATCGTTCGCGATAGGCCCGGTGCAGCCTGTGCACCAGCGCGTCGTGATAGCCGAGGGCAAGGAACAGGGCGGCGGTGCGCTGGTTGTTGTTCGGCGCATGCCGCACCATCAGCCGCCGCAGCGCTCTCGCCTGCTCGATCAACGGTGCGGGGCCGACGAGATAGCCCATGCGCAGTCCGGGAAACAGCGTCTTGGACAGGCTGCCTATATAGATCACCCGTCCGTCCCTGTCGGATGACTTCAGTGCGGGGGTAGGCTCGCTCACATAGTTGGTCTCGAACTCGTAGTCGTCTTCGACAATGACGAAATCGTGCTTGATCGCCGAGGCCAACAACGCGCTCCGGCGCTCGGGCGGCATGGTGACGGTCGTGGGGAACTGGTGGCTCGGCGTTGTGAAAACGAGATCGGCCCGCGCCAGCCTTTCATCCACCGGGAGACCCTGCTGGTCCACGGCGACGGGCATCAGCCGGTCTGTGCGCAAGCGAAATATATTGCGCACATCGGTGTAGCCGGGATCTTCCATGGCCACGACGGTGTCGCGCGCGACCAGAAGGCTCGCGAGCAGATAGAGCGCGTTCTGGGCGCCGAGCGTGACCAATCCCTCATCTTCAGTCGCCATGATGCCGCGGCGCGGCAGCAGGCGGGTGCGTATCTGCTCCACCAGCATGGGATCGTCGCGGTCACGGAAGTCGCTGGTCCAGGCATCCAGCCATTGCTTGCCCAGCGCCTGGCGGCTGCATTCGCGCCACTCGGCAATAGGAAAGAGCGTGTGGTCCACCTGTCCGTAGATGAAGGGATATGGGTAGTCCTGCCAGTTCGACGGCTTCTTGATGTTCTCCTGTCCGGCAGGAAGCACCCTGAACCGCGCCTTCCAGTCGGGTGCGTGGCCATCGGTGCGCGCGGCGGCTGCGGGACGGCTAACCCTGCCACCGAGAATCTTGTCATTCACGAAATAACCGCTGCGCTCGCGGGCGACGAGATAGCCGTCGTCGATCAGGGCCTGATAGGCGAGGACAACCGTATTGCGGGATACCCCCAGCCTTCGGGCCATTTGGCGGCTCGAGGGAAGCCGGTCCTGGGGCGGAATCTGGCCGCCAAGGATGGCGGAGACCAGCAATTCGCGGATTTGCGACTGCAGGCTCAGCTTGTTGCCCTGGGGCAGATCGAACAAGGATTCACGCATTCACGTTGCCGCTGGCCCAAGAGAAAATCGCATTTTGGCTCTACGATGGGTCCAATTGTCAGGGTAACGTCGCAGCCGGACAAGAACAACAAGCGCGGCCACCGCCCGGACAGGCGGAATGGGCCGGAATGCGGCGATTCTGGAGGCTCCGCTCCAAGCGGATGGACAAGCGATGCAATACACGGCCAATTCACTCGAACCGCAATGGATGCCCTTCACGGCGAACCGCGACTTCAAGAACTCGCCCCGCCTGGTGGTGAAGAGCGAAGGCGTGCATCTGTGGGACCACAAGGGCGGCAAGATCCTCGATGGATCGTCGGGGCTTTTCGCGGTCGCCGCCGGCCATGGCCGCAAGGAGATCGCCGAGGCGGTTCACAAGCAGCTGCTCACCAATGATTACTGCCCGCCCTTCCAGATGGGGCATCCCGGCGGCTTTGAACTGGCCGGCCAGGTGGCCAAGCTGCTGCCCGATGAGTTCAACCACGTATTCTTTGTCAATTCAGGTTCGGAGGCCATCGACACGGCGCTGAAGATCGCCATGGCCTATCACCGCGCCCGCGGCGAGGGGCAGCGCACCCGCTTCGTGTCGCGGGAGCGTGCCTATCACGGCGTCAACATCGGCGGGACCTCTCTGAGCGGCATGGTCAAGAACCGCGAGACCTTCACCGGCGTGATGCCTAATGTCGTCATGATGCGGCACACGTGGCTGGAGCAGAACCGCTTTACGCGGGGCCAGCCGGAGCATGGCGCGGATTTGGCCAACGATCTGCAGCGCATCTGCGACACTTATGGCGGCACGACCATCGCTGCCTGTTTCGTGGAACCCATCGCGGGCTCAACCGGCTGCCTGGTGCCGCCCAAAGGCTATCTGCAGCGGCTGCG
>JAYZVT010000124.1:0-6177 GCA_036155355.1 Pseudomonadota bacterium | reverse complement strand
CGACGGAAAGATTGTCGGGCGCGGGCACAACCGGCGTGTGCAGAAGGGCAGCGCCATCCTGCACGCCGAGATGGACGCCATCGAGAACGCCGGGCGGCTGACGGCGGCCGACTACCGGCGCGCCACGCTCTACTCGACGCTGTCGCCTTGCGACATGTGCTCGGGCACGGCGCTGCTCTACAATATCCCGAAGATCGTCATCGGCGAGCACCGCACGTTCCAGGGCCCGGAGGACTATCTGCGCTCGCGCGGAGTCACCCTCGAGATCGCCGATAACGATGAATGCCTGGCTCTCATGCGCGCGTTCATTGCCGCGCGGCCGGAGCTGTGGAACGAGGACATTGGGGTTTAGGGGCTAGAGCCGTTCGCCCCACAGGTCGTAGTCGTCGGCGTGAGCGATGCGCACGCTGACGATGTCGCCGGGCTTCAATTCGGTGTCGCCGTTCAAGAACACCGAGCCGTCGATCTCGGGCGCGTCGTACTTGGAGCGGCACAGTGCGCCTTCCTCGTCGACCTCGTCGACGATCACCTCGATGTCGCGGCCGACGAACCCGGCGAGGCGCTCCGCACTCACTTCCTTCGCGACCTGCATGAAACGGTGCCAGCGCTCCTCCTTCACCTCGTCGGGAACGGCGCCGGCGAGATCGTTGGCCGTGGCGCCAGCGACGGGCTCGTAGCGGAAGCAGCCGGTGCGCGCGAGCTTGGCTTCCCGCAGGAAGTCGAGCAGCATCCCGAAGTCCTCCTCCGTCTCGCCGGGGAAGCCGACGATGAAGGTGGAGCGGATGGCGAGGTCGGGGCACATCTCGCGCCAGCGCGTGATGCGCTCAAGCGTCTTCTCCGCGGCGGCCGGCCGGCGCATCGCCTTCAAGACGCTCGGGCTCGCGTGCTGAAACGGGATGTCGAGATAGGCCAGGATCTTGCCCTCCGCCATCAGCGGGATGACCTTGTCGACGTGCGGATAGGGGTAGACGTAGTGCAGGCGCACCCAGGCTCCGAGCTCGCCCAGCGCCGTGCTCAGATCCAGGAAGCGGGCTGCGAGCGGCGCGCCCTTCCACGTGCTCTGCGCATACTTGAGATCGACGCCGTAGGCGGAAGTGTCCTGGCTGATGACGAGGAGCTCCTTGACGCCGGCCTTCACCAGGCGCTCCGCCTCCGCCATGACGTTGGCGGCCGGCCGGCTCGCAAGGTCGCCGCGCAGCGACGGGATGATGCAGAACGAGCAGCGGTTGTTGCAGCCTTCGGAAATCTTCAGATAGGCATAGTGGCGCGGTGTCAGCCTGATCCCTTCCGGCGGAATCAGGTCGAGGAAAGGATCGTGCGCGGGCGGCAGCACCTTGTGGATCTTCGCCATCACCGCTTCGTACTGGTGCGGTCCGGTGACGGCGAGCACGCCCGGATGCGCCTCGCGGATTTTCCCCTCCTCCACGCCCATGCAGCCGGTGACGATGACGCGGCCGTTCTCGGTCATCGCCTCGCCGATGGCGTCGAGGGACTCCTGCTTTGCCGAGTTGAGAAAGCCGCAGGTGTTGACCACCACCACGTCGGCGCCGTCATAGGTCGGCGCGATGTCATAGCCCTCCGCGCGCAGGCGGGTGATGATGCGCTCGGAATCGACAAGCGCCTTGGGGCAGCCAAGGCTGACGAAGCCGACTTTCGGGGCGGTGGCGCGCGCGGCGGGTTTCATGGGCGCCCTTATAGGGGAGCGCGAGGGCGGCGTCAGCAGGTCTTGCGCCCCGTCAGTTGCGGAAGAGCTGCTTCAGCACATCCTCAGGACGAACCTGCTGCTGGGGTTGCTGGCCTTCCGGCGGCGGCGTAGTTCCCGTGGCGTCCGGGGCCTGCTGCTGGCCTCCGCCAAGTACGCCCTGGAGGAGGTTCTCCACGTCCTTGCCGGTGATTTTCTTGTCCTTCAGGTTCTTCAGCACGTCCTGCGCCTTGTTGATGGCGTCGGCGGCAAGTTCCGGATTTTCAAGGATTTTCTGCAGATCCGGCTTGATATCAGGGTCGGCCCAGGGACCCTTGATCTTGACCGGGATGAGAATGCCGCGCGTTTCCCGCTGGCTGCCCTGCCCTTCGATGGTGCCGACGAGACGCGGCATGGCGTCATAGTCAATGTATTCGCGCGGCACGTCGATCCGGCCCGAACCGGTGACGCGAACGAGCGGGCCGACGAGATTGAGATCGGTGTTGGTGGCGATGCCGTTCTGCATGGTGAAGGTGCCCGACATCAGGCTGAAATCCGTCTTGGCGGAGGGCTGGTCCTTCCAGCCGCCGAGCTGCCCCTGTTTCAGGGAGCGGATCATGCCGGCGATGTTCACGCCTTCGATGGCGCCGTCGGAGAAAGTAATGGCGCCGTTGCCTTGCAGCGTGCGGACAATTTCGCTCTGGGAGCGTCCGGAGCCGGACAGCGCGATCTGCATCTTCCCCTTGCCCGAAACCCATTTGAACCCCGCGGCGTCACGCAACAGCGGCAGGGCGGAAACGCCATCGAGCTGGAACTGCGAGGCGAATGCGGGAACGTCGCGGGCGCTGTCGAGTGTGAGGCGTCCTGCGCCACTGCCCTCATAGAGATCAATCTCGGACAGATCGGCCGAGAGGATGCCATTCTTCAGCGTTGCGGTGACGATGCCCTTGCCGGTGCGGATGCGCTGATAGTGGATCGCGCCGGTAGAGAGTTTCAGATCGGCGTCGATCGCCCGCAGCCCCGCCACGTCGATGGCGCGCTGGTTCCATGCCCTCACCTGCGGCTTCCGGTTTTGGTCGGCCCTGTTGAGCTGATCGATGAAATCGCCGAGCGACTGATTGGGCGCGGGCGCGGCCGGAGCCGCCTGCGGTGCGGGTCCGGCGCCCTGCTTCGGCAAGGGCTGCGGCTGCGGGGCGGGAGCGCGCGCCGGTTCGACGCCCGCTCCTTCGCCCGCGATATAGGCGTTCAGATCGAGCCGGTCGAGCGCGAGCGCGGCGCGCACATAGGGCCGTGCGCCGTTCATGCGCAGTGAGGCCGTGCCCTGCCCGGTCATTCCATCGAGCGCGAGATTCGCCTTGGCAAATGTGACCGTGTCGCCTTCGACCTTGAGATTGCCGTTCACCGACGCAGGGCCAAGGCCCCTGCCCGCCGGCAGCGCGGCACCGGTCCAGGTGGCGAATTCGCGCAAGGACGCGGTCTTGGCGGCGACCATGCCGTCGGCGGCGAGACCGTTCGCAAAGGCAATGCGTCCGTCGAAGCTGCCCTGACCCAGGCGGGTGGCGGCGGCGGCCTTTACAGCAGACGGGGCATTGCGAGTGAGCGCGGTGATAGAGCCGACGTCAGCGTTGAAATTGATTTTCTCCGCGCGCCAGACAAAATCGCCCTTTGCCTTAAGCGCCGCGGCAGCGCTTTCCTGCTTCAGGGTGACGTTCACCGCGTCGATGCGCTGCGCCGCGCCGGTGCGCGCATCGGAATACAGCACGATGCCATCGACGATGCTGGCAGACCCAAGGCGCAGATTGTCCACATAGCCACCGCCGCCGGCAGCCTGTGCGAACACGAAACGCGGCCCTGACCTGGCGGAACCGGGTTCCAGTGCCGCCGACTTCTTGTCGAAGTCCCAGTTCCTGCGTCCCTGCGCGTCCACGTGCAGCGTGATGACAGGGCGGACAAGAACGAACTGCTCGATCTCCACGTTGCGCGCAATGAGCGGCAGAAGCCGCAGATTGACGTTCAGCGAGGACATGCGCAGCAGCGGACCGCCTTCCATGCCGGGAGGTCCCGACAGTGTCACGTCGCCCAGATCGACGCCGACATTGGGATAGAAAGTGAAGGCGGTGCGGCCCTTGACGGTCAGCTCGCGGCCGGTCTGCTGGCGCACCAGCGAGGAGACCTGCTCGCGTATGAGATCCTCGGGGACGAGGAAGGCTATCGCGCCGAGCAACAGTCCGGTGAGGACGAAAAGGACGAAAAATGCCTTGAGGATGAGTCGCATGGTGCCTTGTTCCCGAATTCGCCCGCCGCATCAACCTATTGGGGTGGCGAATCGCTCAAGTCATGCACCGACATTAAGACGAGATTGCGGGAGAAACCAGTTGGCGACTGGCTCACCGGAATCCTCACATTTCCGCTACTTTTGACAGTTCAGCGGACCAGCAGCACCGACCGGGCGAAATGGCGCACGACCTTCTCGGCGTTGGAGCCCATGAGATAGGTCTTCATGTCGGGCCGGTGTCCGCTCAACACGATCACGTCCGCCTTCACTTTCTCGGCGGTCCGCAGGATCTGGTCATAGACCTTGCCGTGGCCCACATGGGGCGTGGCGCCGGGGCCCTTGGACAAATGCTTGGCAATGAACGCTTCGAGATTCTTTTCAGCCGACTGCAATGCCTTGGTCTCGAAATCGGGAGGAAAATACGCCTCGACGGAGGCCATGCCGAAATCGGGCACGACAGTTACGACATGGAGCTTTCCCTTGCCCTTGCCCGCAAGTTCAACGGCCGCCGGAAGGGCCTTCTTCCAGGACTCCTCGTGATTTAGATCGATGGCGAGCAATACACTGGAAAACATGGCCTCATGCTCCTTTGGGCTTCGCGGCGCGGCGGCGACCGGCCCCCGGCATCCTGAGCCACTGCAACCAGATGACACCCAGCAGGACGAGCGCGGCGGGTATATACATCAGATACTTCGTCGGCTGTTCCACCGGCCGAAGAACCCTGATGATTTCCTGATCCCAGTCCAGGCCTGCCTTCTTGGCGATGGAGTCGAACTTCACGTCGTCGATGATGGCGCGCCCGCCATCCTGCTTGATGGTCAGACCGGCCTTGTCTAGGCGCTCCTGTCCGCTCGCGCCTTGAGGCAGATCAAGCAGCACTACCCACTCGATGACTTCGCCCACGTCGTTCTTGCCCTTGATGCGCAGGCGCAGCGGCTCGCCTGCCGGCGTGTTTTCGGCAGCGGTGGCAATCTCGGCGGGCGCACGCTCGACGAAGGGTGGATAGATCATGTCCATCCAGAAACCGGGCCGGAAGAAGGTGAAGGCGATCAGCAGCAACAGCGCACTCTCCCAGATATAGCTACGGACGAGGAACCAGCCCTGCGTCGCCGCCGCGAAGAGCAGCATGGCGATGGTGGCGACGACAAAGATGCCGATGCCGCCAATCAGATCGACGTCGATGAGCAGGAGATGGTGATTGTAGATGAACAGGAAGGGCAGCGCGGCCGTCCTGAGCGAATAGAAGAAAGCGACGACACCGGTGCGCATGGGGTCGCCGCCCGACACGGCAGCTGCGGCGAAGGACGCCAATCCCACGGGCGGCGTCACGTCGGCCATGATGCCGAAGTAGAAGACGAACATATGCACGGCAATGAGCGGAACGATGAGGCCGTTCTGCGTGCCGAGGGTAACGATCACCGGCGCCAGCAGGGCCGATACGACGATGTAGTTGGCGGTCGTCGGCAGGCCCATGCCGAGGATCAGTGACAGGATCGCGGTCAACATGAGGATCGCAAGGATGTTGCCGCCCGAAAGCACCTCGACGACCTCCGCGAGCGCGGAACCCACGCCGGTCTGGCTGACCGTGCCGACGATGATGCCGGCCGTTGCTGTGGCGATGGCGATGCCGATCATGTTGCGCGCGCCGGAGACGAGACCTTCCTTGAGGTCGTTCAGGCCGCGCATGAATGCGTCCTGGTAGTCGTATTGCTTACGGAAATAGGCGAACAGCGGACGCTGGGTCACAAGGATGAAAATCATGAAGGCTGAGGCCCAGAAGGCGGACAGGCCGGGCGACAGGCGTTCGACCATGAGCGCCCAGACCAGAACCACCACCGGCAGCAGGAAGTGCAGGCCCGACTTCACTGTTGGTCCGGGCTCAGGCAGCTTGAGCACGGGCTTGTTGGGGTCCTCCAGCTTCAGCTCGGGATAGCGCGCGCCGAAGGCGACGAGGCCCACATAGACGGCCATGAGCAAAGCGGTGACTATCCAGCTCGCGGCCTTGCCGAAGGTCGGCTGAATCCAGCCCATCAGATAATAGACGCCGAAGGAAATCAGGCAGATGGCGATGATGCCGACGAGCAGGCCCATGAGGCGCTGCACCCATGGCTTGGGCGCGACGGCGCGTGGCAGGCCCTCCATGCCGAGCTTCATGGCCTCCAGATGCACGATGTAGACCAGCGCGATGTAGGAAATGGTCGCGGGCAGGAAAGCGTGACGG
>JAYZVT010000123.1:0-7402 GCA_036155355.1 Pseudomonadota bacterium | reverse complement strand
GATTCCTTCTCGATATAGGTGTCGGTGCGCGGCACATAGGCCTCGGGCTGGTAGTAGTCGTAATAGGAGACGAAATACTCCACCGCGTTGTCGGGGAAGAAGCTCCTGAACTCGCCATAGAGCTGGGCGGCCAGGGTCTTGTTGGGCGCGAGCACCAGCGCCGGGCGCTGGGTCTGCTCGATGACCTTGGCCATGGTGAAGGTCTTGCCCGAACCGGTGACGCCCAGCAGCACCTGGTCGCGCTCATGGGCCTTCACCGCCCCGGTCAGCTCGCGGATGGCCTCGGGCTGGTCGCCCCTCGGCTCGAAGTCCGAGACGATGCGCAGCGGGATGCCGCCTTCGGATTTCTCCGGGCGCGGCGGCCGGTGGGGCATGAACATGGGCAGCGCGCCCGAGACCAGCGGATGGCCGGTGATCAGCGGCTGCGGCGCTTCTGCGAATCCGGGCGGCCGCTCCACGGGGTAATTGCCTGCGGCCTCGCCGGTGACGGCGCGCGGCTCGGCGCGGCTGCCGAAGGTCTTGGGGACGTGACGGGACATGGGGAGAGTATATGGCGCGGGAAGCGGGGCGGGGGAAGGGGGGTTGCACTTGAAATAGAGGTCTGGCCTTGCCTCAAGAGCGAACATTTTTTAAATGCAGTCCGTTGCTTCCGCCAGGTGCCATTTGCGGAAATAGCTGCACTATCTTCTCAGATGCTTTTGCGCCTCAGAGCGCCGATCAAACACGCGCGACGACACGTTCCGCCGGCCAAGTTCGGTGCCAAGTTTCAACCGCATGAATCCGCTGGTGGTATACCGGGACACCGCAACGTAGTATTTCTGCTCCACGTAGCGCACCAAGTCCAGATAGGCGCTGAGAATCTCCGGGTCGGCTTCGAAAGAGTCATAGTTCACCACAGAATAGACCTTTCGCTTCAGCGGGCCCAGAAGGCCTTCAACCGCATCCTTTATGCGGTCAATATCCTCTTGGGAGCGGACCCGCATGCCGGCATAGTTCATGAACACGGTATTGGTGGCTTCGTCGTAGCTCAGCCGATCCTCGATATTGAGACTGAGAAGCCGGTCCCGAAGGCCTATTGGCGCATCCTGAAACAGGCTCGCATCCATCTTGGCCGGACCATCAACGACCGGCCGGAATGGTAAGAGATCCAATATATCCTTTTGTACGGACACACCCGGAGCGACTTCACTCAGTTCGAGTCCGCGTTCGGACAATCGGAAGACGCAGCGTTCAGTGACATAGAGGACATCCTGGTCGCGAAGGACGGCCTGCTGGCCACTGAAGGTTATTTGCCCGACTTTGCCAACGAATTTGAAATGCTTCCCTTCCTTTCTGACAAGCAATTTGCCGTTCGAAATCTCTACCTCAAGGCCTCCGGCAGAAAATGTGCCGACGAAGATGACCTTTCGGCTGTTCTGACTGATGTTGATGAACCCCCCACAGCCTGAAACCCGATTTGCGAACCGGCTGGCATTGACATTGCCCACGCCATCGCATTCCGCATAGCCCAGACAGGCGAGGTCCAATCCGCCGCCGTCAATCAGGTCAAACTGGTAGGGGTGGTCGATGACGGCCGAGAAATTAATAGCGGCTCCGAAATCGAGCGCTCCGAGCGGAATGCCGCCAATAACCCCCGGGTCGACCGTGAGTGTCATCAAGTCCTGAACCCGCTCTTCGCTGGCCACGGCACCGACGAGATCCGGTAGGCCGATACCAAGATTTACGATGCTGTTTGGAAGCAATTCGAGCGCCGCTCTGCGGGCGATGACCTTTCGCGGATCAAGCGGTGCCTTCGCCATTGTTTCGATAGGTATTCGCAGTTCGCCCGAAAGTCCGGGGTTGTACCGGGTTCCGTAGTTCTGCATGTGATCGTCAGGTTCGGCGATGACTACTGCGTCCACAAGAACGCCAGGAACGCGAACCCGGCGAGCGTCCAATGATCTCGACTCGGCGACTCGCTCGACCTGGCACAGGACGATCCCACCGGAATTACGGGCGGCCAGGGCGAGGGCCAACGTTTCCAGACGCAATGACTCGCGCTCCATAGTAATATTGCCGTCAGGGTCCGCGGTGGAGCCTCGGATCAAAGCTACATGAATTGGGAATGCGCGATAGAAAAGGGATTCTAGCCCTGCAAGTTCGACAACTTCGACAAGATCTTCCTTGGTAGCCGAATTGACCTTGCCGCCCTCCAGTCTGGGATCGACAAATGTTCCGAGACCAACTCGGCTGAGAGTGCCAGGCTTACCCGCCGCGATGTCCCTGTAAAGGTGGGTCAACACTCCCTCAGGGAAATTGTACGCCTCAATCCTGCCGTCAACAGCGAGAGCTTCGATCTTGGGGATCAGACCATAATGTCCGCCAATCGTCCGCCTCAGCAATCCCGCGTGACCCAAGCGGTTCAAACCGCGATCCTTGCCATCCCCTTGTCCACCGGCCCACACGAGCGTGAGATCGCGCGGCCCGCCCTGCTTCAGGAAACGTGACTCCAAAGCCCTGAAGAGCGCCTCCGGGTTACCGTTCCCGCCATAGCCCGAAGACGCGACGACGTCACCGTCGCGAATAAGGGCTACAGCATCGCTTGACGAAATAACCTTCTTCAGCGCCATAAGCAGTGTCCTCCCAACAGAACTCACGCGCTCACATAAAGGATACACGGGGACACGCCATCGCCCAACGTAAAGGGCGGTCTGCGCCGATCAACCGTTCGCTTTGGGTCAAAAGCAGTCGCCGAGCTCGAACCGACAATAATTCGGCTTCGTCACCCAATGCAGACGGCAAAAAACTTATCCCCACTCTCCCACGCCCCCTTATCCTCCGCCCATCCCTTCCCGGTCAGGTGACGCGGGCTCGCGACCGTCCCGGAATTTCCCTGCTCACGGCTGATCCTCGCGCTTTGCGCTCGGGCCTGCGCGGGCGCGCCCTGACCGGGCGGCGGCCGTTCGGCCGCTGCATGTCCGGCCGGAAAGTTATCCCCGCTCCTTCCAGTGCGCATAGACTCAAGCCATCCCATCCCCGCGAAGGGACGCGTGTCCGGACCGGCCTGACATGAGGGGAAGGGAGCGGCGCTTCCGTCCGAGGGCCCTAACGGCGCCATCGGCCTGGAGCGCGGGGCATGCGACCCCGGAGTCTTTCCTGCTTCCCTTTCGTGCCTTCGGCACTCCCCGCCTCTTCTGGCTCCGGCGCCTGGGGCTGCAACCCGCCTGCTGTTCCGCGTGGCAGGGAGACGACGCGCATGTTCCCGCGAAGAGACGCCGCGCGCGGGGCGCCGGAAGGCTGCCCTAAGACAACTGGAGTGCGGCTTTTCGGTGCTCCGCGCCGTCCCGTTCTGACGGGACGCCATGACAGACATATCCGGCGCGCCCGCGCGGCCGGGCGTTACCTGCTGCCCGCCGGGGATGGCAGTATGACGGTGAGGCAGTGAGGCTGGAAAAGGAGCAGGAGATGGCGCAAGCGGCACCGGGAAAGATGCTGGACTGTCCACCCTGGAAGGCGGAGGCGCACGGGCCCGGGTTCTCGGTGCCCGCGGGCGCGTGCGACGCGCATTTCCACATCTTCTGGGAAGGCGAGCGCTTTCCATATGTGCAGGGGCGCAGCTACACGCCGCCGGACGCGCCGCTGAAGGCGTTCCAGCGGCTGCAGCGCATCCTCGGCACCGAGCGCGCGGTGATCGTGCATCCCAGCGTCTATGGCACGGACAACCGCGCCTCGCTGGAGGCGATGGAGCTGGCGGGGCCGTCCTGGCGCGGCATCGTCGTGGTGCCGCCGGACATCCCGGCTCCGGAGCTGAAGGCGATGCACGATCTGGGCGTGCGCGGCGTTCGCATCAACCTGCTGTTCGCGGGCGGGACCAGCGACGAAGGCCTGGAGAAGCTCGCGCGCAAGATCGAGCCGCTCGGCTGGCACGTGCAGTTGCTCATCGATGTCTCGGCGTTTCCGGATGTGCGCAAGCGGCTGGGCGCGCTGCCGGTCCCTGTGGTCTTTGACCATATGGGCATGATGCCGGCGGCGAAGGGCATGGAGCATCCCGGCTTCCAGGACATGCTGGCGCTGCTCGGCGAGGGCAAGGCCTGGGTCAAGCTGTCCGGCGCCTACCGCATCACCGCGCAGAAGAATGCGCCCTATGAAGACGTCACGCCTATCGCGCGCAAGATTGCCGCTACCAATCCCGACCAGTGCGTGTGGGGCAGCGACTGGCCGCATCCCCATTGCCCGGTGCCGATGCCGGACGACGGCGACCTGCTGGACATGCTCGCCATCCATGTTCCCGACGAGGCGGAGCGCAACCGCATCCTGGTTGAGAACCCGGCGCGGCTTTACGGCTTCCCCCGTTGATCTCGCGGGGTGATGGTAAATGGGCCGGGCGAAAGCGGGCGGGTCCCGGTTTTCCCCGCTTTTCCCCGTCATTCAGGCGCGGAACATGGTTGAACTCCCGTGCCGGATACCCCATTTCCTGCGGAGGCGGGGGGCCCGTGGAACCCGGTGGCCAGCCGGCCGCAGGGATCCGGTCGAGACATTGGATCGCGAATGCCGATGACCCTCATTCTTCAATCACCAGTCCGCATTTCCATGAAAAGGAGATTGCCCGTGTCCGCACGATTCATACGCCCGGCCCTGGTCGGTTTCGCCCTCGCGCTTGGCGCGCTTTCACTGGCTCCCGCGCAGGTCTTCGCCATTGGAGCGGAGTCTGTCGAGCAGCCCGCTGCGGCGAAGAGCAAGTGGGACGAGAAATTCGGCGAGCTTGGCGACGGCTACAAGAAGGCCGTCGAGCTGGCGGAAGCCGGCAAATACGCCGAGGCCATTGACGCGCTGAAGGCGCTCAACAAGCCCGAGGATCCGCGCGTGCTCAACTATCTGGGCTATTCGACGCGCAAGATGGGCAAGCCCGAGGACGCGCTCGTCTTCTACGACAAGGCCATCGCCATCGAGCCGGATTTCGCGCCCGCGCGGGAATATCGCGGCGAGGCCTATATCCAGCTCGGCAAGATCGACAAGGCCAAGGCCGAGCTGGTCGAGATCGAGCGCATCTGCGGCAATAAGACCTGCGAGTCCTATGTCGATCTCGCAGCGGCGCTGGCCGCCGCGCCGAAGAGCTGAGCCTAAAGAGATTGAAAGGGCCGCCGGTTATATCCGGCGGCCCTGTCGATTCAGGTGGTCGGGCATTGCCGGGCGGTGACGATCCAGCTCGTCACATTTTCCTCAAGCCCGCAAACTGCGAGCCTGGGTCCGTTGTTCGTTGCGAGGCACACGGTCTTGCCCAGCGCGATCCGCTCGCCGTTGTAGCGGCAGCTGCAGGACGGCTGCGCGGATCGCGACGCGTCGCCCGTGGCGGACTCCTGTGTCCATGCGTGCGGCGGCGCCGAAGGCACTATCGATAGGGACGCCGCCACGAGGATGGCGCATCGCCGTGTCACAACGCGCGAGTCCCGGCTAGAGGCCGCGAAACATGTTTCCGGCGAGCAGCACCGCATAGGCAATCAACAGGGCCTCGAAGGTGTGGCCGCTGACCCATGGAATGGCGACGCCGAAATATTTCACCGCCACGACGAGGACGGCGAGGATCAGCGAGATCAGGAATACGGGGATTGTTGGTGCACTGAGATTCATGGCCAGTCTCCATTGTTGTTCCTGTCAACGGCGCTGCGGTCGGGACTCCTCCCAAGCGTCCGCGGAAACGACTCACACCGGCTAACCGGACCGCGGCGATATTGTTGCCATTTTCAGCGGTGCTCCGCCAGCGGACTTCTCCGGAGGTGGCGTGGACGGGGCTTGACGGCGCTGCGGCGCGGCGCTGAACTCGCTGTAAACGGGCCCCGCCCTGAAGCGTGGCGCGCAAGTCAGGGGAGAAAAACAGACCATGGCCAGCACCGCGGCAATACGCGCTTCGGGCAAGTCAGCGATCACTGTCGAGCCGGTATCAGGTGCCCTCGGAGCCGCAATCTCAGGCGTAGATCTTTCGTCCGTGGACGACTCGATATTCGCGGAAATCCATGAAGCCTTCATGGCGCACCAGGTGCTGTTCTTTCACGGCCAGTCGATGACGCCCGAGGACTACGTCGCTTTCGCCAGGAGATTCGGCGAGCCGATCGAGTATCCCTTCGCCAAGGGACTGGAGGGCTATCCGGAGATCACCGAAATCATCAAGGAGCCGCACCAGACTTCCAACTTCGGCGGCATGTGGCACTCCGATACGACCTACCTGCAGAACCCGCCCATGGCGACGATGCTGATGTGTGTGGAAACGCCGGCGGCCGGTGGCGACACGCTGTTCGCCAGCATGACCAAGGCTTATGACCGTCTCTCCGGCGGCATGAAGGAGCTGCTCGCGCCACTCAAGGCGGTGAATACGTCCGCGCTCAATGCGGCGTCGCTGCGCGGGGACCATCTCAAGTCCGGGTCGATGGGTCAGGGTGCCAAGATCAGGGAAGTGCTCACGGCCGAGCACCCGGTGATCCGCACCCATCCGGTGACGGGGCAAAAAGCCATCTATGTGAATCCGTCCCATACGGAGCGTTTCGCCGGTATGACGCGCGAGGAGAGCGCGGGGCTGCTGGGCTTCCTGTTTACTCACGCAGTGCGGCCGGAGTTCACCTGCCGGTTCCGCTGGGCGCCCGGTTCCGTGACCATATGGGACAACCGGTGCACCTGGCATGACGCCATCAACGACTATGACGGTCACCGGCGGGTCATGCGGCGCATCACAATCGCAGGCGATGCGCCGCCGGTCTGACGCCTCGGGGCCGACATGGCCCGGCGACATTGACCGGCGCGGCGTTGCGGGTATTCTCCGCGGCGGAAGGCGGGCGCGGCTGTCGCGCCGCTGCCATTGCCTTGAATTGGGGATACCCGCATGAGTGCGCTCATCAGACTGGCCACGGGCCTTACGCTTCTGGCTGCCGTGCTGGTTGCCGTGGCATTCGCCTTGCCGCGTCACGTGGTGGTGGCGCGTTCCATTGATATCAATGCGCCCGAGAGCGACGTCTTTCCTTACGTCAACAACCTGGAAAAGTTCCTCACATGGTCGCCCTGGGCGGCGTTCGACCCCAAGACCGTCTATCAGTTCACCGGTCCCGAGCAGGGCAAGGGCGCGCATATGCAGTGGAAGAGCGACCATCCCCAGGTCGGAACAGGGTCGCAGGAAATCGTTGAAAGCAAGCGGAACGAATATGTGCAGGTCGCGCTTGATTTCGGCGACATGGGCAAGGCTTCCGCCCACTACCGCCTTGCTCCCTCGGGTGCCGGAACGCGCGTGACCTGGGGGTTCGACACCGACCTCGGCAACAATCCGCTATCGCGATGGATGGGACTGATGGTCGCCCGGGGCGTGGCGCAGGACTACGAGAGGGGGCTGGAGAGGCTCAAAAAGAGAGTCGAGGCCGGTGGCTAGCCGGCGTTCGATCCG
>JAYZVT010000122.1:0-6664 GCA_036155355.1 Pseudomonadota bacterium | reverse complement strand
ACGCCTTCCTGCCGGACGGACGGAGGGAAATCCGGCGGGCGGAACATTCGGGCCGCGTGGACGTGGACTATGCCTTCGCCGGCGGTCGCGGAAACCTGCATCTGGGCGTGCAATTCAACGGCGACATGGAAGACGACGGCCTGCTTAATGTCAGCTTCTTCGGCTTTCCCGGGTTCGAGGAGCAGCGCGTCACGCTCGATGCCTTCACGCTCGTCAGCCTGGCAGGGCGCTATGAGGTGCGGCCGGGCATCGACCTGACGGCCAGGGTCGAGAATCTTCTGGATGACGACTATCAGGAAGTCTTCGGCTTCGAGAGTGCAGGGATAGCGGCCTATGGCGGGATCAGGATGCGGTTCGGCGGCGAGGAGACGCGCTGACTTGCAGCCAGGGGATTCGGGGAGCCGTCCGGACCCCGAATTCCCCCGTGTCATATTTGCAACGAAGGCGGAAAAAGCGACACAGTCAGAGCGCCGGTGAAGTGCCGCCGCGCAGCATTTCCGGACGCGCGGAGCGGTCCAACGGATGCAAGAAGATCCACTACCTGTGAGTTGCAATCCTCTGATTTGGAATTGATTTTTCAAGTGCTGCCGTCATCGCGCCGGTGCGTTGCGACGCCCTGCGAGACCACCTTGCAGAGCGCCATGACGGTACCGATGCGCGTCCATTGCAGCTGCTGCGAAGTGTTGAATTCCGGTGTCACCTCTGGCTAGAGTCTTTCCATCAAGCATGGGCGCAGCGGCGTCATTCAGCAGGGCCGAGAGAGCAACAAGGACAGCCGCGAAAGCCTGACGGGGATTATGGGGGGGCGAGCCGGAGCCTCAAGAGATTGAGAAGAAAAGGCTCGTTTCATGCAGGGAAGACCGGTCCGGACCTCCGGACCGGTTTTTTTTGTGCTCAGGGCAAGCCGCGATACTGAGGCTCAGAAGGCGGCATTGAAGGCGCCGCCGTCGATCAGCAGGTTCTGGCCGGTGATGTAGCCCGCTTGAGCGCTGCACAGGAAAGCGCAGGCTTGTCCAAACTCCCTGGCATTGCCAAAGCGCCGGGCAGGTATGGCTGCTGCCCGCTGGCTGGCGAATTCTTCGGTTGGAATCTTCTGCGCCTTGGCGTTGCGCTCCAGGCCCGCGCGCAGTCGGTCGGTGTCGAAGGCGCCAGGCAGGATGTGATTGATGGTGACGTTGTGCTCCGCCACCTGGCGGGCGACGCCGGCGAGGAAGGCCGTCAATCCTGCGCGGGCGCCTGAAGACAGATCGAGGCCGGCGAGGGGCATCTTCACCGAGGCCGAAGTAATGTTGACGATGCGGCCGAAGCGCTGGGCGATCATGTGGGGCAGAGCCTTCTGGATCAGCTCAATGGGTGTGACCATGTTCATGACCACCCCGTCGAGCATCTTGTCCCGGTCCAGCTCGCGGAAATCACGATAGGGCGGTCCGCCATTGTTGTTGACGAGGATGTCGGCGTTACCAGCGGCCTTGAGCAGGGCCGCCTGACCCTCGGCTGTAGACACATCCGCTGCGACGGGCACCACCTCGGTTCCAGTGCCTGAAGCGATCTCTGCTGCGGTTGCGTCCAGCACTCCCGCGTCGCGGCCGTTGATGATGACGCGACACCCTGCTTCGGCCAGCGCCAGGGCGCATCCCTTGCCCAGACCGCGGCTGGACGCGCAGACAATTGCGGTGCGTCCGGAAATCCCAAGATCCATTTGTCCGTACTCCATTGTGCCGACTGGCCGGCGTCCGGGTTTCAGAAACCCAGCCGCCGCAGCGTGGCGTCGATCGGTGCGAGATAGCTTCCGCCGAACAGGCGGACGTGAACGAGCAACGGGTAGAGATTGTAGATGTCCTTGCGGACCTCATGGAAGCCCCTGTCGATGCCAACGAGCGCGTCATAGGCGTCGAAGAAGGGCCGTGTGAATGTGCCAAACAAGGTGGTGAAAGCCAGCTCGATCTCGGGATGCGACCAGGACAAGGCGGGGTCGACGAGACCGGTGATGCGTCCGTCCCTGGACAGCACGTTGCCGGACCAGACGTCGCCATGGATGAGCGAGGGATGGGACGGCTCGGTGAGGTAGTCGCCGAGGTGGCCGGCGAACTCTTGCAGGCGCATATGGAGGGGTGCGGGGAGGGCACCGGAATCGGCGGCCTTGCCGGACATGTGGAGCAGGCGATGGTCGCGGAAGAAGGATATCCATGACGATGACGATGGGTTGGGCTGGGTCAATGGTCCAATTGCCGTGTCGTGCTCATATCCGAAACTGTCGAAGCGCAGCGCGTGCAATTCAGCGAGCAGCTCGGCGGCGTGGCTTTGGGCCTTGTCCGTCAGGCTGCCTGTGCCGCCGTCGATCCACGACATCAACAGCAGGTCGTCCTCGGCATGGAGGACTTCGGGCACTGGCAGCTCCGTCAGCCGGGCAAGGTCATTCAACATCGAGGCTTCGAGCAGCAGATGACCGGCCTTGCGCGGTTTGCCGGCCTTCACGGCCACTTCGCGGCCGTCCGCCAGCCGCACATGCAGGCCCATCAGTCCGAAGCCGACCGGCATCGGTTCATGGGATATCGCCCGGCTTTTCAGGATCGCGCCGACCCTTCCAAGCAAGTCATTAAGGTTGATAGCGGAGTCCGTACCGGTCATGTCGACTGTCACATGGGTGATACATGAATCAGGTCTCTTGCCGGGCACATGTACCGGGGCAACATCCAGGCGCAAGTCACTGTGGACCGCATCAAGGACTACCGCACGCTGTTCATTTCGGACATCCATCTTGGAACCAGAGCGTGCCAGGCAGAATACCTGCTCGATTTCCTCAAGCATCACGACGCATCGACCATTTATCTGGTGGGCGACATCGTCGATTTCTGGCGCGTCAGGCGCGGCGCTCACTGGCCGCAATTGCAAAACGACGTGATCCAGAAGTTGCTGCGCAAGGTGAGAAAGGGAACGCGCGTCATCTACATACCGGGCAATCACGACGAAGGCCTGCGCGCCTATTGCGGCTCCTCCTTTGGCGGCATTGAACTGGTCAACCGCGCGCTGCACGACACGGCCGATGGCCGCCGGTTCCTCGTTACCCACGGTGATGAGTTCGACGTGGTCGTTCGCTATGCCCGTTGGCTCGCCTTCCTCGGCGACTCGGCCTACGAGCTGGCGCTGTGGGTAAATACCCATGTGAATCTCGCGCGCCGCTATTTCCGGCTGCCCTACTGGTCGCTGTCCGCCTTCCTCAAGCACCGGGTCAAGCGTGCGGTGAACTACATCGGCGAGTTCGAGACGGCGCTGGCGCGCGAGGCGCGAAAGCACGACGCGCAGGGTGTTATCTGCGGGCATATCCATCACGCGGCGATGCGCGAGATCGGCGACATTCTCTATGTGAACACAGGCGACTGGGTTGATAGCTGTACCGCCGTCGGCGAACGCGCGGACGGCAAGCTGGAAATCATCCGTTGGGTACAGCCGGGCCACGAATTCATTCCGGCCCCCAGGTCAATACAAGAACTGGAACCGGCGGTCTAATGCGCCTGCTGATCGCTACCGACGCGTGGCATCCGCAGGTCAACGGTGTCGTGCGGACCTATGAAAGGCTGCGCGAGGAACTGGCGGTGCTCGGCTGCGACAGCGACATCCTCTCGCCCCGCGACTACAGAACAATGCCGTGTCCCACCTATCCCGAAATCAGGCTCGCGCTTGCGAGCCTGGACGACATCGCGCGGCGCATCGACAGTCTCAGACCCGACTTCATCCACATTGCGACGGAGGGACCATTGGGGTTGATGGCGCGATACTATTGCCGCAAGCACCGACGTCCCTTCACCACCAGCTACCACACGCGATTTCCCGAATATCTCTCCGCCCGGCTTCCTGTGCCTCAGTCCTGGGGCTACGCGATGCAAAGGCGTTTCCACAATGCGTCCTCGGGCATGATGGTCGCCACGCCGTCGCTCGCGCGGGTACTGCGCCGCCGCGGCTTCCGGCGCTTGATGCAATGGGGGCGAGGTGTCGATACCGCGCTGTTCACGCCCGACTTGCGCCGCCGAAGATCATCTGATCGGCCAACGTTTCTTTATGTGGGCCGCATTGCCGTAGAGAAGAACATCGCGGCCTTCCTCGACCTGGACCTGCCCGGGCGCAAGGTGGTGATCGGGGATGGGCCGCAATTGGGGGCATTGAAATCGGCTTACCCGCAGGTGCATTTCGCGGGCCTGCTCGCGGGACGGGCTCTCGCGACGGCCTATGCCAACGCCGATGTATTCGTGTTCCCGAGCCTGACCGATACATTCGGCAATGTGTTGCTGGAGGCGCTGGCGAGCGGCGTGCCGGTGGCCGCTTTCCCCGTAACCGGTCCCAGCGATGTCATTGGCGCCGCCCCGGTCGGCGTTCTCGACACCGACCTGCGCAAGGCGGCGCTCAGGGCGCTAGACGTTGACCGTAACGCCTGCCGGGCTCATGCGCGCAGATTCGACTGGGGCGTCAGCGCAAGGCAATTCCTCGACAACGTGGAAAAGGCGGAACGCCGCGACGCCCGGGCATTGGTCCGGGCAGAAAAAAAGACCCGGATTTTGGTCCGGGTCTCTGAAAGTCCTTAGCGTCAGGGTTTGGGGGGACGCTATGGGGGAACTCTTTGGTCCCCCTTGACTTGGGCGCCGCCGGGGTCGATTTCAAGCATCGCTTGCGAAAAATTTTCCACGCTGGTCCCGGGGTCCAATGAAACTGCCAGTTTTCAAGGATATTTTGGCTGCCGCCGGGCGCATCGCGCCCCATGCCGTCAGGACGCCACTGCTTGAATCCAAGGCCCTGAACGATGTTGTGGGCGGCCGGGTTCTGGTCAAGCCGGAGTGCCTGCAGCGGGTGGGCGCCTTCAAATTCCGGGGCGCCTACAACATGATTTCGCAACTCTCCCGGGAGCAGTGGCCGGGAGGCGTGACCACGTGCTCATCCGGGAATCACGCGCAAGGGGTGGCCGAGGCGGCGCGGCTTTGCCGCATGTCGGCGGTGGTGGTCATGCCCAGCGATGCGCCCGAGCTGAAGGTGGCCCGCACGCGCCGCTCCGGGGCGGAGGTCGTCAGCTATGACAGGGACACGGAAGACCGCGAGGCAATTGCCGGCGCCATAGCGTCGAAGCGCAAGGCGCAGTTCGTCCCTCCCTATGACCATCCCGACATCATCGCCGGTCAGGGCACGGCGGGTATCGAGATCATGGAACAGGCCGAGGAGATCGGCGTGCGGCCGGACGTTGTGCTGGCGCCCTGTGGCGGCGGCGGGCTCATATCCGGACTTGGCCTGGCGGCAAAGCACATCCATCCGGGGATCGAGGTCATCGCGGTCGAACCGGAAGACTTCGACGATACCCGCCGGTCGCTTGCGAGCGGCAAACGCGAGCGCTGCGAACGCGCCTCCGGCTCCATCTGCGACGCCCTGCTGTCGGCACAGCCGGGAGAACTGACCTTCGCACTGAACCGTGAACAGCTCTCGGGCGCGGTGACGGTAAGCGACGAACAGGCCCGCGAGGCGATCCGCTTTGCCTTTAAGGAATTTAAATTGGTGGTAGAGCCAGGCGGTGCCGTTGCGCTCGCTGCGCTGCTCTCGGGCGCTTTTCGGCCTGAAGGACGCACCACAGCAATCGTGCTCTCGGGCGGCAACATCGATCCGCGGCATTTCGCCGAAATACTTGGCGGGGAGCGCTAGCCGAAAAGCGTCTGTGATCGCGTGGCGTCGAGCATGTCCATGGAGAATGGTTCAGGTTCGGAAAACTCGGCTGAATCGACCACGCCACTTGCGCCATTGCGCCCCGGCGGCAAAGCGTGGCCAAGGCCCGATGTGTTTGATGGCGGCGAATTGACAGGCTCGGGCCGGGAATCATCCGCCGCGCGAGCGTCGACAACGTCAATCGCCTCGACATCGTCATACAGGTCCTCACCGTCAATCATGTCGTCAACGGCGATCTGGTCGAGCCCCCGGCCGCGCAATTGCGGGCCGTTCAGCAAATGCGAGTCGGGACGGCGACTGTCCACCTCGCTGTCTCGCACCATGATTTCGTCGAGACCCCAGATATCGACCATGGCATTCACGCGCTGCTCCAGGTAACGCAGTATCTGCACGACCTTGCTGGTGCGCTGGCCAGTGATGTCCTGGAAGGAACAGGCGGTGTAGATGTCGGTAGCGCGCTGGTCGAGGCGGTCGCAGGATGCTTCGTCCGCGCCGGCTTCGCGCAGCAGCCATGCGGTTTCCTGAATGTCTTCCGCCGCGCCGAGGATATCGGATGTCGCCGTCTCGGTGGCCTCGACGATGGCATCCAGTTCCTCGGTGGCGGACCCCAGACCACGGCCTTCACCTGCCGCATCGGCGGGTGGACGTATGGCAGCGATCTCCCGCCGCGTTCGGGCGATGGCCTCGCTCATCTCGATCAGGTCGCGGCGCAGGGTTTCGCCTCCGGGAGTTGGCATGCGATCCCGCATCACCGCCGTTTCCAGCTTGATAATTGCATCGAGCAGGACGTTGGTGTCGGAGGAACGGTTGCGCCTGGCAAATTCGGTCAGGAACCAGCGTCCGCGCGCCGTCTCCATCAATGCCGCCTCGATGGCCTCGTAATCGACGGGCCTGATCGGGCTTGGCGGGTGAATCTTGCTCATGCGGACATCTTGGCGGCGGCGCAATTGTGGAAGCTTCGGTAATT